>NZ_JBSSLX010000040.1:0-36242 GCF_053890995.1 Micromonospora sp. I033
TCGCCTCGGCCTCGAACAGCTTCTCGAGCTCGCCGCGGTCGAGGAAGATGCCGCGGCATTCGCCGCACTGGTCGATGACTACTCCGCTGCGCTCGTACTGGCGCATCTCTCCGTGGCATTTGGGACAAGTGAGCTGCATGACACCGAAGGTACCCGGTGGATTCACGCGGTGGCGGTGAGCGCCTGCGTCACCTCGTCGTCGGAGACCTCGTGGAAGTCGTCGTAGTACGCCCCGACCGCGGCGAAGTCGGGTGGGACCTGGGGGCAGACGACCTGGTCGGCCTCGGCGGCGAGCATCTCGTACGCCTGGTCGGAGCCGACCGGGACGGCCACCACCACGCGGGCGGCGCCGAGGTGCCGGGCCACCTGCACGGCGGCGCGGGCGGTGGCGCCGGTGGCCAGCCCGTCGTCGACGATGACGGCGGTGCGCCCGGTCAGGTCGAGCTGGGGGCGGCCGGCCCGGTAGAGCCGCTCGCGGCGGTCGAGTTCGGCCTGTTCGCGCCGGCGGACCTCGGCGCGCTCGTCCGCGCCGATCCGGTCGGCGACCATGTCGTTGAGCACCTGCACGCCGCCGGGGCCGAGCGCGCCGTACGCCACCTCGGGGGCGTACGGCACGCCGAGTTTGCGGACGACCAGCACGTCCAGTGGCGCGCCGAGCCGTTCGGCGATCACCTGGGCGACGGGTACGCCGCCGCGGACCAGCCCGAGCACGATGACGTCGGACTGTCCGGCGAGGTCGCCGAGCCGGTCGGCGAGCATGCGCCCCGCCTCGGCCCGGTCGCGGTAGGTGGTCATGCCTCAGGTCTACGCCCTCCGGCCGGGCCGCGCCGGGCAGTTGCCGGAAAGCCGGTCACGGGGCGACCTCGCGGCGGTGCTCCGCGAGCGCCAGGGCGGGTGCGGGGACCAGCAGGGCGATCGGGTAGAGCAGGTAGCCGAAGCGGGTGGAGGGCATCAGCAGGATCGCGGCGAGCAGCCCGTACCCGCAGATCAGGGCGGTGGCGGCGGCGGTGCGTGGCGGGCGGCGCAGCAGCCGGACGGCGATCGCCACGCCGACGACGACCAGCAGCGCGGCGGCGACCACCCGGCCGGCGGGCAGCGCGTCGGCGATCAGGTGGCCGGGGAACGGCGACTGGGCGGGGCTGGTCACCAGCCCGTGCCCGAGCGGGAAGCGCAGCACGTTCTCCACCAGGGCGTCCCGGTCGACCAGCAGCACCGGGAGCAGCGCGAGGACGGGCAGGCCGAGGGCGCCCAGGGCGGTGCGCAGGCCGGCCCGGCGGGTGGCGGCCCAGCAGACCAGCACGATCGCCACCGGCCAGGCGAACAGCTTCAACGCGCCGGCCGCGCCGACCGCGAGGCCCGCGCGGCCGGGCCGGCCGGCGGCGGCGAGGGCGAGGGCGAGCAGGCAGAGCGCGAGTACGGGCAGGTCGTCGCCGCCGGTGGCCAGGGTGAGCGCGCAGATCGGCAGGACGGTGGCCGCCTGCACGGCGCGCAGCACGGCGGCGTCCCGCCGGGGTGCGGCGGGGCCGGCGGGGGTGCGCAGGATGAGCACCGCGGCGGCCAGCGCCAGCGCGGTGACCAGGGCGAACCAGACCCGCGCGTCGGTCCACCAGGCGTCGGCGGCGGCCCGGGGCAGCCCGAACAGCGCCATCCCGGGCTGGTAGGGGGTGTAGCCGAGCAGTTGCTCGCCGGCGGGCAGGGCGGCGATGGCGTCGTGCCCGAGGTAGGGGGTGCCGTGCTCGGCGAGCCGCGCGCCGGCGTGCTCGACCACGATCACCTCCTCCTGCGCCCGGTCGGTCCGTCCACTTGCGCGCTGGACGCTCTGCGCGACGACCGGCAGGAGGGCGGTGGTGGCCCAGGCGAAGCCGGTGACCGCCCAGCGGGCCGGCAGGCCGGCGAGGGGGGTGCCGGGTTGCCGGCGCCGGGCCAGGAGCTGGAGGGTCGCGGCGAGCGCCGCCAGCGCGTACCCGATGGTCGCGAGCGCGCCCCAGGCGCGGTGCGGCAGCAGCGTGGAGGTGGCGGCGGTGACCGCGGCGAACACCGCGGAGACGGCGTAGAGGCCCAGGTCGAGGGCGAGGCCGCCGGCGGCGGTGTCGACCGCCTGCCAGCGGCGGAGGGCGGGGGCGGTCCGGTCGGCGTCGGCGGTCACGCCGGCCAGTCTGGCAGACATCCGCCGCGTCCCGACCTGCGGATCTTGGGGGGTGGCCGTGGTCAGGGAGCCGGGGTGGCGGTGCGGTTGCGGCCGCCGCCGGTGCGGCGGCCGGGCAGCCGGATCACCGCGCCCGCGTCGTGCAGCGCCGGCGCGAGGGCGCCCGGGCGGCCGCCGGCTCCCCGCTGGAGGGCGGCGAGCAGCGTGCCGGCCGGCAGCGGCCGGGCGAACAGGTGGCCCTGCCCGGCGGCACAGCCCAGCTCCCAGAGCGCCCGCCGCTGCGGCTCGCTCTCCACACCCTCGGCCACCACGGTCAGGTCGAGGCTGCGTCCCAAATCCAGGGTGGAGCGGATGACCGCGGCGGCCTCGGCGGCGCTCTCCATCGCGGTGACGAAGCTCCGGTCGATCTTCAGCTCGTGCACGGGGATCCGGGAGAGCAGCGAGAGCGAGGAGTAGCCGGTGCCGAAGTCGTCCAGGGCCAGCCGTACGCCGGAGTCGCGCAGCCGGCTGAGCACCCGGTCGACCACGTCGAGCTGGCTGAGCGTCAGGGTCTCGGTCAGCTCCAGCACCAGCCGGTCGGGTGGCAGGTCGTGCGCCCGGAGCCGGGCCAGCACCGCCCCGGGGAAGCGGGCGTCGAGGAGGCTGCGCGGCGACACGTTCACCGAGACCGGCAGGTCGAAGCCGGCGTCCCGCCAGGAGCCGGCGGCGATCAGCGCCTGGTCGAGGATCGCCTCCGCGAACGCCGGCAGCAGCCCGGAGCGCTCGACCGCCTCCAGGAAGCGCAGCGGGTCGATCATGCCGTGCGTCGGGTGGTGCCAGCGGGCCAGCGCCTCGGCGCCGATCACCTCGCCGCTGCCCAGGTCGACGATCGGCTGGAAGTTGACGGTGAACTCGTGGTCGGCGACCGCCCGGGGCAGTTCGCCGCCGAGGGTGAGCCGGCCCAGGTCGGCGGTGTCGCGGGTGGGGGCGTACGTGGCGATCCGCTGGCCGGCCCGCTTGGCCTGGTACATCGCCACGTCGGCGCGGCGCAGCAGCTCGGGCATCCCGCCGCTGGCCGGGGCGACCGCGATGCCGCCGCTGGCCTCCACGCTGATCCGCATGCCGTCCAGGTCGAGCGGCTCGTGCAGCGCGGCCAGCAGCGCGTCGGCCCGGTGCGCGGCCACCGCCGGGGCGGGCAGGCCGCGCAGCAGGACGGCGAACTCGTCGCCGCCGAGCCGGGCCACCAGGTCGTCCGGGCGGGCCGCGCCGCGCAGCCGGTCGGCGACCTGGGTCAGCACCCGGTCGCCGGCGCCGTGCCCGAGGGTGTCGTTGACCTCCTTGAAGTGGTTGAGGTCGATCAGCACCAGGGCCGTGACGCCGTCGGCGTGCCGGTTGGTGAGCTGCTCGGTGCCCTCGTCGAGCAGGTGCCGCCGGTTGGAGAGCCCGGTGAGCGCGTCGTGGGTCGCGGCGTACGCGTGCTCGTCGGCGATCCGGGCCAGCTCGGCGTACGCCTGGGCGTTGCGGACCGCGGTGCAGAGCGCGGAGGCGAAGGTGCGCAGGGTGTACTGCTCCCGCTCGGACAGCTCGACCGGCCCGGCGAACCGCAGCCGCAGCACACCGATGTCGGCGGTCTGGTCGTGCCCTTCGAGGCGGGTGGTGAGCACCGAGCCCTCGATCGTGCTGGGCGTGCCGGCCGAGCCGAGGAAGGTGATGGCGCCGCCGGCCCCCCGGACCAACCGCCCCTCCTCGCGCAGCTCGATGTCGACCTCGTCGGCGGAGAAGAGCTCGGTGGCCTGGGTGACCGCCGTGGTGAGCACCTGGTCGAGGTCGACCACGTTCAACGCGTCGGTGGTGCGGGCCAGGCGCTGCCAGGCCTCCCGCTCGGCCCGGCTGCGCACCCGGCTGGAGTTGGCCAGGTGCAGGCTGAGGACGAGGGGCGGCACGACCACCAGGAAGGTCGGGTTGAGCCGGAGGATGAGCAGGGTGGACAGGACCACGGAGAAGCGGGCGAGCACGCTCGCCAGCCGGAGGTCGAACTGCTGCCGGAAGCGGTTGAGGATCGGGGTCCCGGTGGCGAACGCGAGGACCGGGAACATGAGCAGCTCGTCCAGCACCACGACGGTCAGGTAGGCCAGCACCAGGGCGGGCAGGGAACGGCCGATCGATCCGGACCACGGCCAGGTCCAGCCGGCGGCGACCAGGACCAGCCCGCCCGCGGCGGCGAGCGTCATCTCCTTGGCGATGCCGAAGGCCAGCTTGATGGGGGGCAGCCGGTTGATCGTGCGGGCGATCGCGACGCCCAGCCCGGTCGCGATGATCACCCAGGGCACCGGCGCGACCGCCAGCCCGACGACCGACGCGGCGTCGGTCCAGGAAATGCCGTGGGTGGTGGCCCGGATACGGATGCGCACATTCACGGTCGCGGCGACCGCGACGAGGAACGTGAGTGTGACGGCCCGCGTGACGTTTGTCTGGGTCACCAGGCCCTGGCTGTCAATCAGGCGGAGGCTGACCAGCGCCGAGACCCCGGCGGTAAACACGACGAGACCGACTAGCAGCAACAGCCGCCGATCGGTCCCAGTGTCGCGTGCAAGGGCGCGAGTCACGTCATGGCCTCCACCGCGCTCATCCCGTAGCGGTGCGTGCACCCGTACTGTACGGCCCGCTCAGGCGCCCGGGAAGGTCGCTCACATCCAGTCGTTGCCGCGCATCTGCCCAGCCCTTCGCTCGATCCTGCGGAGCCGTCGTCGTCGACCCCCACCGACGCAGGACAGCTTATGGCGTTTCGGCTGAGTTAGTAACATTAGATGTCCATATGCGCATAATGCGCTAATGCCGCCGCCTCTTGTCACTGGCTGTCTTTGCCTGAAGACTGAACGCATATTCGGGGCGAGGCTCCAATGGGATTATCGAGTCCCGTCGTGCGCGATGTCTCTAGTCCTTTGGGCACTGGGTCGCATCACACGCCGCAGGTCGACGGACCGGAAAAATGTCGTCGCTCTCTGATATCTTTTCAAGTCGTGCGGTGGATCGCGCACTATCTTCCCTTAGGATGCGTTACGCATATATTGACAGGGAATGCAGTGGTTATTTGAATTCGGCACCGCGGCGGGGGAAGGATTTGGCGGAGGTTCGGCTCCTGGGGGCGCCCGAGGCGTGGAGGGGGTCGGCCCGGCTGCCGCTGGGCACGCCGAAACAGCAGGTCGTGCTGGCGATGCTCGCCCTGCACGGTGGACGTGTCGTCACGATCGATTCCCTCGTCGACGAGCTGTGGCCGGAACTGCCGCCCCGTTCCGCGGTGGCCAACGTGCGGACGTACGCCGGCAATCTGCGGCGGGCCTTCGAGCGACACGGCGGTCCGACCATCGTCCGGGTCTCCGGCGGTTACCGGTTCGACCTGACCGACGAGCAGGTGGACGTACCCCGGTTCGAGCACCTGGTCGACGCCGCCGCGACCGCCTGGTCTCGTGGTGCCGTCGCCGGCGCCGACGCGCTGCTCGCCCAGGCCGAACGCCTGTGGCGAGGGCCGCTGGTGGCCGGGTTGCCGGTGGGTCCGGTCCTCGCCGCACGTCGCGCGGCCGTGGACGAGCAGCGGCTGTCGGCGGTCGAGCTCCGGGCCAGGCTGGAACTCCGGCTCGGCCGGACGAGGTCCGCGATCGCCCACCTCACCGACCACGTGGCGACCCATCCCTACCGGGAGCAGGCGCACGCCCTGCTCGCCCGCGCCCGTTACGAGGACGGCGATCCCGCCGGGGCGCTCGCCACGATCCGCCGGGCGGAAGCCGTGCTCGCCGACCAGCTCGGCATCGAGCCGGGCGTCGAGCTGCGCACGCTCCACCAGGCCCTGCTCGACGGGGAGCCGATCGGCACCGGGTCGCCGGCGCCGCCGGCCGACCACGACGGTGCCGCCTCGCCGGCCGGACCGACGGCGGCGAACCAGGCCTCCGGCAACCACCTGCCCCGGATGGTCAGCGACTTCGTCGGGCGGCGGGAACTCACCGAGCGCCTGATGACCGAGATCGCGGCCGCCGGCGGGCACACCTCACCGGTCCGGGTGATCGACGGGATGGCGGGCAGCGGCAAGACGGCCTTCGCCGTCCACCTGGCGTACCGGCTCGCCGGCCGGCACCCCGACGCGCAGCTCTTCATCGACCTGCGCGGGCACGCCGAAGGCGTCCCGGTCGATCCGGCGGACGCGCTGACCGCGTTGCTGCGACAGCTCGGGGTGCCGGCCGGCCGGATCCCGACCGAGCACGACTCGCGGGCCGAACTGTGGCAGCGCGAGCTGCGGGGTCGTCGCGCCGTCATCGTGCTGGACAACGCGGCCGGTGGGGACCAGGTACGACCGCTTCTGCCCGCCGCCGCCGGATCGGTCGTGCTGGTGACCAGCCGGCGGCGGCTGTCGACCGGGGACCTCGGCCCGTCCGTGCCGCTCCCGGCGCTTACCCCCGCCGAGGCGGTCCAGCTGCTGGCCCGCACCGCCGGGGAGGAGCGGATCGGGAAGGAGCCGGAGGCGGCGGCCGAGGTGGTCCGGCGCTGCGGTCACCTGCCGTTGGCCATCCGGCTGGCCGGCGGGCGCCTCGCGCACCGGTCCGCCTGGCGGGTCGCCGACCTGGCCGACCGGCTGGCCGTCGGGGGCACGGCGCTCCGGCAGCTCGCGGTCGAGCAGCAGACCGTCGCCAGCGCCTTCACCGCCTCGTACGAGCCGCTGGCCGAGCCGGTCAAGCGACTGTTCCGCCTGGTCAGCGTCCACCCCGGGGACCGGTTCGACGCGCCGATGGCGGCCGCCCTCGCGGACCTGCCGCTGGACAACGCCGAGTGGATGCTGGACGACCTCCTCGACCAGCACCTGATCGAGGAGGTGGCGCCGGGGCGCTACCGGCTGCACGATCTGATGCGCCAGTACTCGGCCGAGCTGTCCCGCGCGCCGGCCGAGCGCCGGGACCGGGACGAGGCGGCCGCGCGACTCCTCGACCACGTGCTGCACGAGGTGGCCGGTCGCGCGCAGTCGCTGGAGACGCTGGCCCTGCGCCTCCACCTCCGCCTGGACCCCCCGCGCCGCCCCGACCTGCTGGATCAATCCGAGCCGCCGGACGTCGAGTGGCTGGAGCGGGAACGGTCCGACCTCGTGGCCCTGGTCCGCTTCGCCGAGCGGGTGGCGCTGCCCGGGTACGGGTGGCGACTGGCCCGCGCCATGTGGCGGTTCTGCTACATCCGCGGGTACTTCGACGACATCCTGATCACCCATCGTGCCGGGCTGTCCGCCGCGGAGCGGAGCGGCGACCGGGCCGCGCAGGCCGTCATGCACAACTACCTGGCCTCCGCCTACACGCGCACCGGCAGCTACCTCGACTCGCTGCGACACCTGGAGGCGGCGGTGTCCATCTCCCGCGACCTCGGTGACCGCGGCAACGAACACCGGTACCGGGCGAACCTCGTGGTCGTTCACTGGCTGACCGGCGACCCCGAGCGGTCGGTCAGCCTCGGCCGGCAGCTCCTCCGGGAGGGGCCGGAGAGCGGCGTCGACCCCGTCCCGTCACTGCCGAACCTCGGCTACGCCCTGACCACGCTGGGCCGGTACGCGGAAGCGCTCGCGGCCCACCGCCAGCACCTGTTCCTGGCACGGTGCCAAGGCAGCGACTACCACATCTCGAACGCCCTCGGTCACATCGCCTCGGTGGAGAACCGGCTCGGTCACCACGACAAGGCCGTCCGGCTCGTCACGGCGTCCCTCCGGCTCCGGGACCGCACCGGGCACCGGTTCGGTGAGGCGGAGGCGCGCAACGACCTGGGTATCGCGTACCGGCACCTGGGTCGTCTCGACGCGGCGCGGGAGCAGCACGAGGTGGCCCTCGACCTCTCCCGGGACTCCGGGGAGCGCCACGTGCAGGCCGCCGTCCTGAACGATCTCGGCCGGACGCTGGCCGAGTCGGGACGCGGCGAGGCGGCGGTCGCTTCGCATCGGCGCGCCCTCGCGCTCGCCACCCGCATCGCCCACCCGTACGAGCAGGGTCGCGCCCTGGCCGCCCTGGCCGACCACCTCGGCGACGACGAGCGGGACGAGGCGCTGCGGTACCGGCTGCGGGCCCTGGCCATCTTCCGTCGGATCGGCGCGCCCGAGCGGGTGGAGGTGGAACGCCGCCTCACCGGAGGGGCGCCGGACCCGGCGTGAACCGGCTTATCGATTTCTTATCGCCTCCCCCGTTAGTGTCGCGCCCATGTCGGCCAACGGGGGCGGTCCACATCACGGGGGACCCGGTCGACGAGGCCCCCACCGTCGGATTCCCCCCCAGCGAAACGATGGTGGGCAGGTGAGGGAGGAGTGCCGGGTCGTTGATCGGCACCACCACGGCGCTCCTCCCCGCCGACGGCCCGAAGCGCGCGCCCGGTCGTACCCGCCGGATAGGCTCGCGGCCGTGACCGAACCCGCGCAGCTCACCCACGTCGACCCGGCCGGCGCGGCCCGGATGGTCGACGTCTCCGCCAAGCCGGTCTCCGGCCGGCTCGCGGTCGCCGCCGGCCGGCTCCGCACCACCGCCGAGGTGGTCGAGCTGCTGCGCCGCGACGGCCTGCCCAAGGGAGACGCGCTGGCGGTCGGCCGGCTCGCCGGGATCATGGGGGCCAAGCGCACTCCCGACCTGATCCCGCTCTGCCACCCGATCGCCCTGCACGGCGTCACCGTCGACCTGCGCCTGACCGACGACACCGTCGAGATCACCGCCACGGCGCGGACCGCCGACCGGACGGGCGTCGAGATGGAGGCGCTCACGGCGGTGGCCGTCGCCGGGCTGGCCCTGGTCGACATGGTCAAGGCGGTCGACCCGGCGGCCTCGGTGGACGCGGTCCGGGTGCTGCGCAAGGAGGGTGGCAAGACCGGCGAGTGGGTCCGGCCGGAGGACCGGCCGTGATCCGGGCCCGGGTGATCGTCGCCTCCAACCGGGCCGCCGCCGGGGTCTACGCGGACACCAGCGGCCCCCTCCTCGTCGCCGGCCTGCGGGAGCTGGGCTGCGAGGTCGACGAACCGGTGGTGGTGCCCGACGGCGAGCCGGTCGGCGCGGCGCTGCGGGCGGCCCGCGACGAGGGCGTCGACGTGGTGCTGACCAGCGGCGGCACGGGCGTCACCCCGACCGACCGCACTCCCGAGGTGACCCGCCCGCTGCTCGACTACGAGGTCCCCGGCATCGCCGAGGCGATCCGGGCGCACAGCCGCGACGCCGTGCCGACGGCCGCGCTGTCCCGCGGGCTGGCCGGGGTGGCCGGCCGGATGCTGGTGGTGAACCTGCCCGGGTCGCGGGGCGGGGCGAAGGACGGGCTGGCCGTGCTCGGGCCGATCCTGCGGCACACCGTCGACCAGCTCCGTGGCGGCGACCACTGACGACGCGCCGGGCAACTCCGGCTCGCCGCGGTTCGCGGTCGTCGGCGCTCTCCGGACCGAATGACGGCCGGCCGCACGCCGCACAGCGCCGTCCGCCGGGCCGGGGATAGGCTCGGCCGATGAGCACGGAAACCGCAGCCGCCGCGGCCGGGGTCGCCGCGCCGCCGCCGGCCGGCTGGGAGGAGGCCCGCTCCCGGGTGTACGCGGTGGGTCTCGCCGCCGCGCTCCCCCCGGTGAGCCGGCCGCTCGCCGACGCCGACGGGCACACCCTGGCCGAGCCGCTGACACCGCGGACCGACCTGCCCGCGTTCCCGACCTCCAGCGTGGACGGCTGGGCGGTGCGCGGGGACGGCCCGTGGCAGGTGGTGGGGCGGGTGCTCGCGGGGCACACCCCGCCCCCGCTGGAGGCCGACGGCAGCACGGTGGAGATCGCCACCGGCGCGATGGTCCCGGCCGGTGCGACCGCGATCCTGCGGATCGAGGAGTCGACCCGGACCGCCGACGGCCGGGTGGCCGGCACGCCCCGGCCGGCGCCGGAGTGGCGGGAGCCGGGCGAGGAGGCGTACGCCGGGGAGGAGCTGCTGCCCGCCGGCACGCCGGTCGACCCGGCGGTGATCGGCCTGGCCGCCTCCTGCGGGCACGACACCCTGCGGGTCCGCCGCCGGCCCCGGGCCGCGCTGCTGGTCTTCGGGGACGAACTGCTGACCTCGGGCCCGCCCGGGGCCGGCCAGGTCCGGGACGCGCTCGGCCCGGCGGTGCCCGCCTGGCTGCGCCGGTACGGCTGCCAGGTGCGCCCCACCGACGTGGTCGGCCCGGTGGCCGACACCCTCCCCGCCCACGTGGCCGCGCTGCGCGCCGCGCTCGCCGACGCCGACCTGGTCTGCACCACCGGCGGCACCATGCACGGTCCGGTGGACCACCTGCACCCGACGCTGGAGGCGCTCGGGGCCGACTACGTGGTCAACACCGTGGCGGTCCGGCCGGGCTTCCCCATGCTGCTGGCCCGCCTGGTCGACGGCGACGGCCGGGTGCGCTTCGTGGCCGGCCTGCCGGGCAACCCGCAGTCCGCCGTCGTCGCGCTGGTCTCGCTGGTCGCGCCGCTGCTCGCCGGCCTCCAGGGCCGGCCCGTGCCGGTGCTGCCGCAGGTCACCCTGGCCGAGCCGGTCCCCGGGCGCGGCGATTACACCCATCTCGCCCTGGTGCGGTGGGACCGGGTCGCCGGCACCGCGCACCCGGTCCGCCACGTCGGCTCGGCGATGCTGCGCGGCCTGGCCGGCGCGGACGGCTTCGCGGTGATCCGGCCGGGCACGAACGGCGCGGCGGGCGACCGGGTGCCGGTCGTACCGCTGCCGCTGACCGCAGGGGAGCGGGCATGGTGAGCGCGGGGAGCGCGGCCGGCGTGGTCCTCGGCGCGGTGACCGACCGGCCGCTGGACCTGGCCGCGCACGAGGCGGCGGTCGCCGACCGCCGGGCCGGCGCGGTGGTCTCGTTCCAGGGGGTGGTCCGCGACCACGACCACGGCCGCCAGGTCACCCTGCTGGAGTACGAGGGCCACCCGACCGCCGAGGCCGTGCTGCGCGAGGTGGCGGCCGAGATCGCCGCGGAGCCCGAGGTGTACGCGGTGGCCGTGTCGCACCGGATCGGCCCGCTGGAGATCGGCGACGTGGCCCTGGTGGCGGCGGTCAGCACCGCGCACCGGGCGGCGGCCTTCACGGCCTGCGCGCGGCTGGTCGACGAGGTGAAGGCGCGGCTGCCGATCTGGAAGCGGCAGGTGTTCGCCGACGGCACCGAGGAGTGGGTGAACTGCCCCTGAGTCGTCAGCGGCGGCCGGCGAGCTGGGCCGTCCGGGCGAGCCGGTCGTGGTAGAACGCCGGCTCGGCACCGGGGCGCCACGGCAGCGCCGCGACCAGCACGATCAGGGCGATCGCCAGGGAGTTCTCCATCAGCGCGCCGAACAGGCCGTCCTGGTAGTGGGACACCTCGGGAAGCTGGTGCTCGTACGGCCAGATCGGCGAGATGACAAAGAGCAGGTAGAGCCCGAGCGCGCCGACCCCGTGCCGGAGGCCGGTCAGGGTCGGATACCAGATCGGCGGGCGCAGTGCCGGCACCCCGGTGGCCGGAGGCGCTCCGGTGACCCGGGGCAGCAGGCCGCGGCTCGCCTCGCGGCGGCGCACCGCGGCGTCGGCCAGCACGATGATCGCCGGGATGACCCAGACCAGGTGGTGTGACCAGGAGATCGGGCTGATCACGTTGGCGGTGAGCCCGACCAGGGTGAACGCGGTCAGCTCGTCGCCGTCGGCGCGGGCACTGACCGCCCGGGACAGCCCCAGCGCCAGCATCAGCACCGAGAAGGCCAGCCAGAGCAGGCCGGGCGTCTCGATCGAGTCGTAGAGGCGGGCCAGCAGGCCGGCGAGCGACTGGTTGGCGGTCATGTCGGCCGCACCGACCCGCTCGGTCTGCCAGAGCACGGCGGTGAAGTAGGTCCGTGACTCGGCGCCGACCAGGCCGAACGTCGCGATGGTCACGCCGATGGCGGTGCCGACCGCGGTCAGCGCGGCCCGCCACTGCCGGGTGATCAGCAGATAACCCACGAACAGCGCCGGGGTGAGCTTGACCGCGGTGGCCAACCCGATGCCGACCCCCGCCCAGGTGCCGCTGTAGAAGAACCGGGCCAGCGCCGAGTCCGCGGTGTCGTGGTGGGTGCCGCGCCGCGCCCGCCAGCGCAGCCCGACCAGGTCCGCCATGATCAGCGCGAAGAGCAGCAGGTTGACCTGGCCGTAGCCGAGGGTCTCCCGGGACGGCTCGACGGCCACGGCCAGCGGGGTGGCGATGCCGACGGTGAACCAGAGCGACCAGCCCAGCCGGTCGACGATCGGGCGCAGCAGCGCGGCCAGCACGACGGCGAGCGCGGCGATGCTGGCCAGGGCGTTGAGCCCGCCGGCGGCATCGACCGGCAGCCAGGACATCGGCAGCATGGCCAGGGCGGCGAAGGGCGGGTAGGTGAAGCCCAGGGTGGTCGAGGGAGCGATGAAGTCGTACAGCTCGTTGCCGCTCGCCCACCACACCACGGCACCGTGGTAGATCTTCATGTCGAAGAAGTTGTACGGCCGGCCGAAGGCGCCGATGGCGAGCCACGCGGCGTAGGTGACGGCGGCCACGATGCCGGTCCGTACGACTGTCCTGCGATCGATCCCCCGCGTCACGCGGTGGATGGGTGCGAGGCGGTCCGTCCGTCTACCGACTGTCGTCGGCATGGCGTGGCCACCCCCGTACCAAGGTCGTCCTGCCCGTCCAGGTCCAGCACGGAGCCTAGAACGGCGCCTCACGTTGCTGCCTCCCGCGTTATGCGACCGTGTCCGATCCCACACGTGTTTTTGACATTTCCACCGCGTTAACGGGTCTCGGACGGTTCAGGTGATTGGTGGCCTTGCGGGGGGTGGTGGCCGTATTGATGCAGGTCAGCCGGGGATTCGGCGGGCGGTGGCCGCCGAGCGTACGGCGATCTTCGCCTCGCGGCGGGCGGTCCGGACCGCGCGCTGCACCGAGCGGCGCGAGTGGTTGATCCGGTGGCCGGTGCGCCAGCGCAACCCCGGCTTGCCCTCGGTGTCGGCGGCGGCGAGGAGGAGACCGCCGAAGAGCCCGAGGTTCTTCAGGAAGTGGATCTGGTTGTTGTTCCGCGCCGCCGGGTCGTCGTTGTTCCAGAAGGGATGGCCGGCGGCGGTGGTCGGCACCAGGCTGGCCGCGAGGACGAGGGCGGCCGGCCGGGTGAACTTGCCGGTCGCCAGCATCAGCCCGCCGATCAGCTGGGTGGCCGAGTTGGCCCGGACCAGCGTCGCGGTGTCGGTGGGGATGCGGGGGTGCAGGTTCTGGATCAGCGGCGCGACCTTGTCGGTGACCGGCTGCGCGGCCTGGACCAGCCGTCCCGGGTTCCGCAGGTTGCGGGCGCCACTGACCACGAAGATGCCGCTCAACATGACGCGGGCGAGGGAGCGCACGGGCTTCATGGCTCAGTCATACCCCGTCGCGGCCCTCGCCACCCCTGCAACACCCGAAAGGGATCGGCCGACGTGGACGTCCGACGGTCACCGATTTCAGCGACCGTCGCGGATGGACGGGCTCGGGACGGTAAGGTCGCGCGGGTGACGACGCTGCGACTCCGACCCGAGGACCCGGCGGACGAGGCGCCGGTCGCCCGGGTGCTGGCGGCCGCGTTCGCCCGCCCCGACGTGGCCACCCCGCCCGAGGTGGGGCTGGTCGAGGAACTGCGGCGCAGCGACGCCTGGATCCCGGAGCTGGCGATGGTCGCCGAGTACGGCGGTGAGGTGGTGGGCTACGCGCTGCTCACCCGGGTGCAGGTGCACACCGACGGCGGCACCTGGCCGGCCCTGGCGCTCGGCCCGGTGGCGGTCGCCCCGCACCGGCAGCGGATCGGGCACGGTGCTGCGGTGGTGCAGGCCGCCCTCGACGCCGCGACCGAGCTGGGCGAGCGGCTGGTGGTGGTGCTGGGCGACCCGGCGTACTACCGCCGGTTCGGGTTCGGCCGGGCCGACCGGCTGGGGTTGACCAGCCCGTGGTCCGGGCTGGGGGAGCCGTGGCAGGCGCTGGTGCTGCCGCCGTCGACCACCGACGAGCCGCCGCCCCCGGCCGGCGAGGTGGTCTTCCCGCCGCCCTGGTCGACGGTGTGACCGGCGGTCAGGCGGGCTGGGTGCGCAGGTAGCGGCCGAAGTGCGGGACGGTGAAGGCGACCGTCCCCCGCTCGCCGGAGTAGATGAGGCCCTTCTTGATCAGGGCGTCCCGGGCCGGGGAGAGGCTGGCCGGCTTGCGACCGAGCGCCCGGGCGATCTCCGCGGTGGGCACCGCGGCGTCCATGTCGTCGCGGCCGCTCTCCTCCCCGTCCACCAGCGCGAGCGTCGCCATGGCGCGCATGTACTCGCGCTCCGCCGGGGTGGCCCGCTCGAACCGTGAGCCGAAGAAGCCGACCGCCAGCTCCGCCTCCGCCTCGGGTGCGGCGACCCGGACGTCCGCAGCGGTGATCGGCGAGCGGGGGGCGTGGTCCCAGGTGGCCTTCCCGTACGCCTGGACGAAGTACGGGTAGCCGCCGGACTTCTCGTAGAGCAGGTCGAGGGCCTTCTGCTCGTACTCGACCTCCTCCCGTTCGGCCGGCGCGCAGAGCGCCTGGTCGGCGGCGATCCGGTCCAGCCGGTCGATCCGCTGGTAGCGGAAGAGCCGCTCGGAGTAGGACTTCGCGGCGCTCAGCACGGCCGGCAGGTGCGGCAGCCCGGCGCCCACCACGATCAGCGGCGCGCCGAGCTGGGACAGCTCGTGGCAGGCGGCGCAGAGCGCGGAGACGTCCTCCGCGCCGAGGTCCTGCATCTCGTCGATGAAGACGGCGATGCCGGTGCCCACGTCGGTGGCCACCGCGGCGGCGTCGGTGAGCAGCTCGACCAGGTCGATCTCGATGTCGCCGGAGTCGGCCCGGCCGCTGCTGGCCGGCACGTCGATGCCGGGCTGCCAGCGGTCGCGCAGCTTCGGGGCGGCCCCGCCGCGCCCGGCCGGCGCGGCACGCTGGGCGAACGCCTTGAGCACCCCGAGGAAGGCGTCGATCCGGTCGGGGGCGCGGTGCCGGGGGGCCAGTTCGCGGACCGCCATGTGCAGGGCGGCGGCGACCGGCCGGCGCAGCGACTGGTCCGGCCGGGCCTCGATCTTGCCGGTGCCCCACAGGTGGTTGATGGCCTGCGAGCGCAGGGTGTTGAGCAGGACGGTCTTGCCGACGCCGCGCAGCCCGGTGAGCATGAGGCTGCGCTCCGGCCGGCCGCGGGCGATCCGCTCCAGCACCACGTCGAAGACGTCCAGCTCCCGCCCCCGCCCGGCGAGTTCGGGCGGGCGCTGGCCGGCGCCCGGTGCGTACGGGTTGCGGACCGGATCCACGAATCGCACAGTATCGGGCCGTCTAGCGGCGAGGCTAGACATGTGTAGATGCGACTACCGCGTGTCGGGTCCGTCGAGACAAAACTAAGGCTGTCTAGCCTGGACGCTAGACAGCCCTAGTTTTGCCTACGGTGGCCTACCGCCGCTTGAGGCAGAGCACGAAGTCGAGGTCGTTGAGCTGGCTGTCGAAGAAGTACCAGTCGGTGTAGCCCGCCACCTTGGCGCACTTCGACTCGGCGTCCTTCTTGCCGCTGGTCGACCCGTCGATGCGGCGCAGCACCTGGTAGGTCTTCGCGCCGCACTCGGTGATCACCAGCTTCGGCTGGGCCGAGCCGCCCTCGTTGGCGACGCACTGCCCCGCCTTGACGAAGCGCGGGTCGGTCGAGGAGGCCGGGGCCGGCGGGGTGGTGGGCGCCTCGGCCGGCTCGCTCGCCGCGCCGGTCGGGCCGGCGGCCGGCGCCGAGGAGGACGCCGTCCCGCCCTGGTCCGCGTCGTCCCGGCCGAGCATCCAGTAGGCCCCCGCGCCGCCGAGCAGCAGCACCGCCAGCACGACGACGACCACGAGCAGCGGCCCCCTGCCGCGCTTCGGTGGCGTCGGCTCGGCGTACGGCGGCTGGGCGCCGTAGCCGGGATCGGCCGGGTAGCCCTGGTAGGGCGGGGTGGCGGGCGGCGCGCCGGCGTCCCAGGCGGGCCTCGGCTCGTAGCCCTGGGTCGGCTGGTCGTAGCGCTGGGCCGGCGGCTCGTAGTGCGGGGTCGGCTGGTCGTAGCGCGGGGCCGGTGGCTCGCCCCAGCCGCCCGGCTGCCCGCCGTAGCCGGGGTCGTAGCGCGGATCGGCCGGCGGGGCGTAGCCGTCGTCGGGGCGCCGTCCACCCCACGGGTCGGGGGAGCCGCCCGGTGGTCCGAAGTTCGACATGAACGCCCTCCTGCGTACGCCAGTGCTGAGAGGCCGGCCACCAACAGGGGACGCCGACGCCGTGGCAACCGTAGCGTGGTCCACCGATGAGCTCACGCCCCACAAGTGCGACGCCCGCCGTCGACCACGCCGCCGCCCCGGCCCGTTCCGCCCTGATCTGGACCGCGCTGGTCCTGGTCTACGTGCTCTGGGGCTCGACCTACCTGGGCATCCGGGTCGCGGTCGAGTCCCTGCCACCGCTCACCTCCGCCGCGATGCGGTTCGCCGCCGCCGCGGCGGTGCTCGCCGTGGTGCTCCGGCTGCGCCGCGGGCCGGGCGCGCTCCGCGTCGACCGCCGGCAGCTCGGCTCGGCCGCGCTCGTCGGGGTGCTGCTGCTGGCCGGTGGCAACGGCCTCGTGGTGCTCGCCGAGTCCGGCCCGGAGGGCACCGCCCTGCCCTCCGGCATCGCCGCGCTGCTGGTGGCGACCGTCCCGCTCCTGGTGGTGCTGCTGCGGACGGCCGGCGGCGACCGGCCCCGACCGTGGACCTTCGCCGGGGTGGCCCTCGGCTTCGTCGGCCTGGTGCTGCTCGTCCTGCCAAACGGCGGGTCGGGGAGCGTGCCGCTGGCCGGTGCGCTGACGGTCGTCGCGGGGGCGGTCAGCTGGTCGGTCGGCTCGTACCTCTCCAACCGGATCCGGATGCCGGACGACCCGTTCGTGGCCACGGTCTACGAGATGGTCGCCGGCGCGGCGGCGCTCGCCCTGATCGCCACCGTACGGGGCGAGCTGCACGGCTTCTCCCCCGCCGAGGTGACCGGCCGCTCCTGGGTGGCGCTGGCCTACCTCATGGTGGCCGGCTCGCTGGTCGCCTTCACCGCGTACGTCTGGCTGCTGGCCCACGCCCCGATCTCCCTGGTCTCGACCTACGCGTACGTGAACCCGGCGGTCGCGGTGGCGCTCGGCGCGCTGCTCGTCGCCGAGCCGGTGACCGCGCAGGTGCTGCTCGGCGGCGCGGTGCTCGTGGCCGGGGTCGCGGTGGTGGTGAGCACCGAGCGTCCGCGCCGGTCCGCGCCACGACCGGTGGACGGGGCGGCCCTGGAGCCGGCCCGCCGGTAACGTCCCGGCCCGTGTCGGCCGGGCTGGTGGCGGGTGTCGCGCTCCTGGGCGCGCTGGCCGGCAGGGCCGCCGTTCCGCTCGCCCGGCGCTCCGTCCGCCCACGGCTCCCGGCCACCCGGTCCGGCGTGCCCCACGATCCCGCTGGCCGGTCCGCCGGGCCGACGCTGGCCGGGGCGACGGTGTTCGGCGGCCTCGCTGCCACGCGCGGCGGTGAGCCGGCGTTGCCGGCGCTCCTGGCGATGGCGGCGGTCGGGCTGGCGCTCGCCCTGGTAGACCTCGACTGCCTGCGACTTCCCGACCGGCTGGTGGTCGCCACGGCGGTCGCGGGCGGGCTCGGCCTGGTCGGGGCGGCGCTGGTCAGCGGCGCCCCGGGCCGGCTGCTGGCCGCCCTGGCCGGCGCGGCCGTCTCCTTCGCCGGGTACGTGCTGCTCGCGCTGCTCCCCCGCTCACGGCTCGGCTTCGGCGACGTCAAGCTCGCCGCCGCGCTCGGCCTGCCGCTCGGCTGGCTCGGCTGGCCGACCCTGGGCCTCGGCCTGCTCCTCCCGCACCTGCTGCACGGAGTGGTCGTCCTCGTCCTGCTCGCCGCCCGCCGGGTCCGCCGGGACACGCCGCTCCCGTTCGGCCCGGCGCTCCTCGCCGGGGCCTGGCTCGCGGTCCTGCTCGCCTGACCCGGTTGGGCGCGTCGCTCGTCCGCGCCGGCTCGGCGAGGTGGCGGTGTCCGGTGATCGCGGAGGCCGCCACCTCGGCGAGCCGGGGCGAGGGCTCAGATCAGGCGCAGCTGGCGGTCCCTGGGGCGGCGGGGTTCGGTGTCGCCGAAGCGCTCGAACAGGCCCGGGTCGATCACGTCGAGGAACGGGGACGGGCGGCACTCGCGCTCCGACCCGTGCCGGGTACGCCGGGCAGCGTGGCTCACGTAGAGCCGGTCCTGGGCCCGGGTGAGCCCGACAAAGAAGAGCCGTCGCTCCTCGGCCACCGCGTCGTCGTCCGGCTCCTGCCCGGGCCAGCGCAGCGGCAGCAGCCCGTCCTCGGCGCCGACCAGGAAGACCACCGGGAACTCCAGCCCCTTCGCCGCGTGCAGCGTGAGGAGGGTGACCGCCTCGGCGCGCGGGTCGAGGGCGTCCACCTCCGCCCCGGTCGCGAGCTGGGAGAGGAACAGCCCGAGGTCGTCGCCGCAGCGCCGCGCCAGCGGGGTGAGCAGGTCGACCGCCGTGCGGACGTCCTCGGGGCGTACCGCGCCGGAGCCGTCGAGCGTCGGCACGGCGAAGCGCTCCGCCAGGATCTGGCCGGCCAGCCGTACCCGGGCCGCCAGGGAACCGTCGAGCCCGGCGTGCCGCAGCTCGCGGGCGATGGCGGCCACGCCGGGCCGGTCGCGCAGCCGGTCGTGCGAGCGCTTCTGCACCGGGATGTTCGCCCGCGCCAGGGCGTCCACGAGGGGTGCGGCCTGCGAGTCGGTGCGGTAGAGCACCGCGATGTCGGAGAAGGACAGCGAGGTGGCCCGCCCGTCGATCCGGCCCGAGTCGAGCGAGCGGTGGGACAGGCCGCCGACCAGGTCGTCGATGGTGCGTACCAGGAAATCGGCCTCGTCCGCGACGGAGGTCGCGGCGTAGCGACCGACCAGCGGGGCCTCCGGGTCGAGCCGGGCCGGGTCCAGGCGGCGGCCGCGGACCAGCGACGACGGCGCGATGGCCTGCACCGCGGCGGCGAGGATCGGCGCCGAGGACCGGTAGTTGCGGTTCAACCGGACCAGCCGGGCGTCGGTGAAGTCCTGGGAGAAGCGCAGGAAGTAGCCGACATCGGCGCCCCGGAACGAGTAGATCGCCTGGTCGGGGTCGCCGATCGCGCAGAGGTTGCCGTCGGCCGGGCTGAGCAGTCGGAGCAGCTCGTACTGGACGGTGTCGACGTCCTGGTACTCGTCGACGAAGATCCACTTCCAGCGCTCGCGGTATTCCCCGACCAGCTTCCGGTCCGCCTTCAGCAGCGCCACCGGCAGGGTGAGCAGCTCGTCCAGGTCGACCAGGTCCCGCTTGCGCAGCAGCGCGGTGTAGCGCTCCTCGTCGTCGCCGGCCTCCGCGCGGGCGGCGGCCCGGTCCGCGTCGTCGGCGATCCGGAAGTCGGCCGGCAGCCCGGCCGCCCCGGCGTTCTCCCGCAGGATGGTCAGGCCCAGCGAGTGGAAGGTGCCGACGGTGACGTCCTCGGCGACCGGGCCGAGCAGCCCGTCCAGCCGGTGCCGCAGCTCCTCGGCGGCCCGCCGGGTGAAGGTGATCGCCAGGCACTGCTCCGGGAAGACGTTCAGCTCCGCGCAGAGGTAGGCGATCCGGTGGGTCAGCGTCCGGGTCTTGCCGGTGCCCGGGCCGGCCACGATGAGCAGCGGGCCGCCCGGCGCGGAGGCGGCCACCCGCTGCATCGCGTCGAGCCGATCCAGCAGCCCGGTGCCGACCTCCTCCATGCCGGCGAGCATCGGCTCGAACGGCTCGTGCGGGGAGGGCGCCGGCGCGATCGGTGGCGGGGGCGGCGGGGCCGGCTTCCGCTTCGACTCCACCTTGGCCGCCGCCGGGCGCCGGGCCTTCGGTTTCGGCGCCGGCTCCGCGGGCTTCCGCTGCGCGGGCACGGGTACGTCGAAGAGGGCGTCCTGGCCGCTGCCCCCGTGCGACGAACCCAGCTCGGCCGGGTCGAAGAGGGTGATCACGCCGTACTCGCCGTCGTAGCCGGGGATCCGGCGCACCTCACCGCGGCGCAGCCGGCCGATGCCCTCGGCGAGCAGCTCACCGCCGACCCGGCCGATCTCGTCCAGCGGGGTGCGGGTCAGGATGTCCAGCTCCGGCCCGAGCGCGGCGATCAGCTCGTGGAGCTTCCCCTCGACCTTCTTCGAGCGCGCGCCCACCTTGTTCAGCTCACCGAGGATCTCGGCCAGCGGCACCAGGTGGGTCACCTCGCGGGCGTGCGCCGGCCGGTGCCCCTCGGGCCGGTCGGCCAGCTCCGCCACCCGGCTCAGCACACCCACCGTCAGCGGCTTGCCGCACTCCGGGCAGCGCCCGCCGGCCTCCCGCGTGCGCTCCGGGGACCAGTTCACCCCGCAGAGCCGGTGCCCGTCGGCGTGGTACTTGCCCTCCTCGGGGAAGAACTCGATGGTGCCGGCCAGCCCGTCGCCGGTGCGCAGCGCCTCGCGGATGGCGAAGTAGTCGCGGGCCGAGTCGAGGACGGTGGCCTCCCGGGCCAGCGCCGGCGGGGAGTGGGCGTCCGAGTTCGACACCAGCTGGTAGCGGTCCAGGCTGCCGACCCGCCAGTTCATCTCCGGGTCGGAGGAGAGGCCGGTCTCCACGGCGAAGATGTGTTCGGCCAGGTCGGCGTAGCAGTCGGCGATCGCGTCGAAGCCGGACTTCGAGCCGAGCGCGGAGAACCACGGCGTCCAGATGTGTGCCGGCACCAGGTAGCCGTCCGGGCTGGCCTCCAGGGTGATCTCCAGCAGGTCCCGGGAGTCCAGCCCGAGGATCGGCCGGCCGTCCGAGCCCAGGTTGCCGATCCGTCCCAGCGCGGCGTTGAACCGGGCCACCGCGTCCAGGTCCGGCAGGTAGATCAGGTGGTGCACCTTCCGGGTCCGGTCGTCCCGCTTGTAGATCGTGGAGATCTCCACGCTGAGCATGAACCGGACCGGGTCCGCCTCCGCCTCGCTCGCCAGCCGGGGCGGCAGCCGCCGGGCGATGTCCCGCTCGGCCTCCGGGCTCAGCCGGTAGAGGCCGGGCTCCGCCGGGTGCAGGGTCTCGCGCAGGTGGTCGTACCAGGCGGGGTGGGTGAAGTCGCCGGTGCCGAGCACGCCGATGCCCTTGCGTCGGGCCCACCAGCCGAGGTTCGGCAGGGTCAGGTCACGGCTGCACGCGCGCGAGTACTTCGAGTGGATGTGCAGATCCGCGACGAACGGCGGGAGGCCACCGGGGGGTGCGGCGCTGAACGGAGGCACGCCGCATCCTGTCACGCCCGGTCCCCCGGCCGCCCGCCGCCACGCGTACGCGTGACCTGAGCAATGCGGTGCTGGACCGGGCGGCCCGGACGCGCTATGGGGCGCGCAGCTCGACCAGGGTCACCTGCGGCGGCGCGCCGACCCGGACCGGCGGGCCCCAGAAGCCGGCGCCGTTGGTGACGTAGACCTTGGTGCCGTCCACCTCGCCCAGACCGGAGACCACCGGCTGCTGGAGCTTCACCAGCAGGTTGAACGGCACCATCTGGCCGGCGTGGGTGTGCCCGGAGAGCTGGAGGTCCACGCCGAACTTCGCCGCCTCGTGCGCGGCCACCGGCTGGTGGGCCAGCAGCACCACGGGGCGGGACGGGTCGCGGTCGCCGAGCGCGGCGGCGTAGTCGGCCGGGGCGGCCAGCCCGGTGCCGGTGGCCGTGACGTCGTTGACCCCGGCCAGGTCCAGCACGCCGCCCCGGGCCCGGATCTCCTGGCGCTCGTTCTGGAGCACCCGCAGGCCGAGCCGGTCCACCTCCCGCACCCACTCCTCCACGCCGGAGTAGTACTCGTGGTTGCCGGTGACGAAGAAGCTGCCGTAGCGGGAGCGCAGGTCGCGCAGCGGCTCCGCGGCCGCGCCCAGCTCGGCCACCGAGCCGTCGACCAGGTCACCGACGACCGCGACCAGGTCGGCGTCGAGCCGGTTGATCATCGCGACGATCCGCTCGGTGTGGGCCCGTCCGCGCAGCGGCCCGAGGTGGATGTCCGAGACGGTGGCGATGCGCAGGCCGTCCATGGCCCGGGGGAGCTTGGCCAGCGGGATCCGCACCCGGTCCAGCCGGGGCGGTCCCATCGCGGTGCGGACCCCGTACCCGGTGACGCCGGCGGCGGTGAGCCCCGCGAAGATCGCGGCCCCCCGGGCGAGCAGCAGGCGGCGGGACGGGTCGTGGTCCAGCCGGCCCACGCCGGGGCCGCCGCCAATCCGCGGAGCGTCAGCCGCCGGTCCATCGGTCGGCGGCTCGGCCGACCCGGCGGACGGCGCGTCCGTCAGCGCGACGGGCGGCTCGGCGAGCGCGACGGGGGGCTCGGCGAGCGCGACGGACGACGTGGCGCCGGCACCGGCCGCCGGTGATTCGGCCATGTGGCCCGGCGCGGAGGTGTCGGCCCCGCCCGTGCCGCCCGAGGGCACCTTCGGTGGCGCGAGGGCCGTGCCGGTCGCGGCCCGCTCGCGGCGACGCAGCACCAGCTTCGCCACCGCCATGGGCACTTCGAGCACCAGCAGCAGCACGAGCAGGTAGAACATCAGGGCCAGCCAGAGATAGCCCGGCCAGGCCAGCCAGTACGAGCCGCTGCGGGTGCCCACCATGGTCGCCGGCACCAGCAGCGCCAGCAGCAGCGCGACCACCCCGCCCGCCTTCCGCCAGCGGCCCGGACGGGTGGTGTCGCGGACCAGCCGCTTCCACAGGTAGAGGTGGATCAGGGCGGTGACGAGCACAGCGAAGCCCACGAACGTCGCCATCGCCAACACGGGAGCCTCCCTCAGCCGCCCGCGAAGGGGGGCAGCACGTCGACCGTCGCCCCGGCCGGCAGCGGTGCCTGACGATCATGGCAGGCCACCCCGTCGACCAGGAAACTCGCCGCCTTCAGCACCACGGCGAGCCGCTCGCCGTGCCGCCCGGTCAGCTCGTCGAGGAGTTCGTCGAGCGACCGCCCGGCGGATGCGGTCTCCTCGGCGCGCCCGGCCGCGGCCCGCGCGCCGGCGAAGTAGCGGACGGTGAGCTGCACCGGTCAGCCTCCGATCGCCGACATCGGGCGGGCGGGTTGCAGGAAGGTGGGGTCGTCGATGCCGTGCCCGGCCCGCTTGCCCCACATCGCGGCCCGCCAGCGCCGGGCCAGCTCCTCGTCGTCCGCCCCGGCGCGCAGCGCGCCGCGCAGGTCGGACTCCTCGGTGGCGAAGAGGCAGTTGCGGACCTGACCGTCGGCGGTGAGCCGGGTCCGGTCGCAGTCGCCGCAGAACGGTCGGGTCACGCTGGCTATCACCCCGACCCGGGCCGGGCCGCCGTCCACCAGCCAGGTCTCGGCCGGGGCCGCGCCCCGCTCGCCCGGGTCGGCGGTCAACGCGTACTCGGCTCGCAGGGCGGCGAGGATCTCGTCGGCGGTGACCATGGTCGACCGGTCCCAGCCGTGCTGGGCGTCCAGCGGCATCTGCTCGATGAACCGCAGCTCGTAGCCGTGGGCCAGGGCGAACCGGAGCAGCGCGGGCGCCTCGTCGTCGTTGACCCCGCGCATCAGCACCGCGTTGATCTTCACCGGGGTCAGCCCGGCGGCCGCCGCGCCGGCCAGCCCGGCCAGCACGTCGGCGTGCCGGTCCCGTCGGGTCAGCGTGGCGAACCGGTCGCGGTCCAGGGTGTCCAGCGAGACGTTGACCCGGTCCAGCCCGGCGGCGCGCAGGGTGGGCGCGAGCCGGTCCAGGCCCAGGCCGTTGGTGGTGAGCGAGATGCGTGGGCGGGGCGCCAGCGCGGCCACCGCCGACACGATGCGGGCCAGGCCCGGCCGGATCAGCGGCTCGCCGCCGGTGAAGCGGACCTCGGTGACGCCGAGTCGCTGCACCGCCACCCGGACCAGCCGGACGATCTCGTCGTCGTCGAGCAGCTGCGGGCCGGCCAGCCAGGGCAGCCCTTCCGCCGGCATGCAGTAGGTGCAGCGCAGGTTGCACTTGTCGGTCAGCGAGACCCGGAGGTCCCGGGCGACCCGGCCGTACCGGTCGACGAGGACCCCGTCGGTCGTCGTCGGGGCGGCGGTCACCCGTCGACCGTAGCGCGTCCGACGCCGCGCAGCGCGGCGCGGGCGGCGGAGTCCACCGCCGCCCGGTACGCGGCCCCGAACAACGCGGTGTGCACCAGCAGCAGGTGGAGCTGGTGCAGCGGCACCCGCTCGCGCCAGCCGTCGGCCAGCGGCCACGTCTCCCGGTAGGCGGCCGTGATCCGGTCGAGGTGCGGTGGGCCGCCGAAGAGGGCGAGCTGGGCCAGGTCGGTCTCGCGGTGGCCGCCGTGCGCGGCCGGGTCGACCAGCCGGACCCGGTCGTCGACGCCCCAGAGCAGGTTGCCGGGCCAGAGGTCGCCGTGGATCCGGGCCGGTGCCTCGTCGCCGCCGAACTCGGCGATCCGGTCGACCAGCTCCTCGACCGGGCCGGCCTCCGCGGGGGTGAGGGCGCCGTTGTCGACCGACATCCGCAGGTAGGGCAGCAGCCGCCGCCGGGCGAACCACTCCGGCCACGGGCCCGGGTCGGGGGTGTTGTCCTGCGGCAGCGTGCCGATGAACCCGGGCCAGTCGGCGCCGAAGGCGGGGGCGCCGGCCCGGTGCAGCCCGGCCAGCTCGCGGCCGAACAGCTCGGCCGCCTCCGGCGTCGGCTCGCCGGGCTCGACCCAGTCGAGCGCCAGCAGCTCCGGCAGCGCCACCACCACCTCCGGCACGGCGACCGTGCCGGCCTCGCGCAGCCAGCGCAGCCCGGCCGCCTCGGTGGCGAAGAAGCCCTCGGGCACGGCCCGTCCGGCCCGCTCCGGCCAGGTCTTGGCGAAGATCGAGTGCCCGTCGTCGAGTGTGAGTCGGGACGCGGCGCAGCTGTCCCCGCCGGAGACCGGCGTCTCCCGGATCCGCTGGTGGGTCAGGAAGGTCGGCAGGTGCTCCGGGTGTGCCCGCAGGTACGCCAGGTCCATGAGCGCAAGGTAGCCGGTCCGCGGGGTCGGCGCGGGCCGTGACCGGCTTCGAGGGGTGCCGTTCCTCGCCGACCTGCACCGATACTCTCCGTATCTGTGGACAACCAGCGTGTCGTCCACAGGGCCTGTCGTGCCGGCACCCGTCCGCCGCACGCTCCCGGCATGAACTCCACCGAGCGCCCCCGCCTCGCCGTCCGCTCGCCCGCCGACCTCGTCGCCGCCGTGCCGTACCTGCTCGGTTTCCATCCCGCCGACAGCGTCGTGGTCGTGGCGGTGCGCGGCCGGCGGGTCGTCTTCGCCGCCCGGGGTGACCTGCCCGAGCCGGGCCGCGACCCCCGCCCGCCGGCGCGGCACCTGGCCGAGGTGGTGGCCCGGCAGGGCACCGATGCCGCCACGGTGATCGGCTACGGTCCGGCCCTCCGGGTCACCGGCGCGGTCGACGCGGTCGGCGAGGCGTTGGACCGGGCCGGCCTGCTCGTGCTCGACGCGCTCCGGGTGACCGACGGGCGCTGGTGGTCCTACCTCTGCGCCGAGCCGTCCTGCTGCCCGCCCGAGGGCACCCCCTACGACCCGGCGGCCAGCCAGGTCAGCGCGGCCGCCGTCTTCGCCGGTCAGGTCGCCCTCCCCGACCGGGCCGCGCTGGCCGCGCAGGTGCCGCCGGAACGCGGTGAGCGGCTGGCCGACGACGAGGTGGCCTGGTTGACCGTGCTCCTCACCCACCTGCCGGTCCGCGACCACGCCTGGGCCCGCACCGACGGCCGGGACGCCGACATCGGCCTCTGGACCGACGTCCTGCGCCGGGCCGAGCCGGAGCTGGTCGCCGCTCCGGGTTGCCTGCTGGCGTTCGCCGCCTGGCGCGCAGGACACGGCGCGCTGGCCGCCGTGGCCGTGGAACGGGTGCTCGCGGCCCAACCGGGCTACTCACTCGCCGTGCTTCTCGACGACGCGCTCCGCCGCGGATTGTCCCCCGCCGAGCTGGACGGCTGGCCGGCGACCGCCGGCCCGGCGGTGCTGCGCCGCCGCCGGCGTCGACCCGGCCGGTGAGCGGGTCAGCCGGGCACCCGCTGCGCGCCGGTGTAGACGTTCATGGTCCCGCCGCGCAGGAAGCCGACAAGCGTCATCCCGGCCTCCTCAGCCAGGTCGGCGGCGAGCGTGCTGGGCGCGGAGACCGCGGCGAGCAGCGGCACCCCGGCCATCCACGCCTTCTGGGTCAGCTCGAAGCTGGCCCGGCCGGAGACCAGCAGCACGTGCCCCGCCAGCGGCAGCCGGCGTTCCCGGACGGCCCAGCCGACCACCTTGTCCACCGCGTTGTGCCGGCCGACGTCCTCGCGCAGCACCACCAGTTCGCCGTCGGCGGTGAACAGCCCGGCCGCGTGCAGGCCGCCGGTGCGGTCGAAGGCGCGCTGGGCCGCGCGCAGCCGGTCGGGCAGCCCGGCGAGCAGCTCGGCGGTCACCGCCAGCGGGTCCTCACGCACGACGAACTGCGAGCGGGTCCGGACGCTGTCGATGCTGGCCTTGCCGCAGACCCCGCACGAACTGGTGGTGTAGAAGTTGCGGGCCGGGTCGGTTTCGGGCTCCGGCACGCCGGGGGCCAGCACCACGTCGACCACGTTGTAGGTGTTCGGGGTCTCCGCTCCGGCGCAGAGCTGCGCGGTGCGCACGTCGTCGGCCGACCGGATCAGCCCCTCGGTGAGCAGGAAGCCGATCGCCAGGTCCAGGTCGTCGCCCGGGGTGCGCATGGTCACCGCGAGCGGCCTGCGCCGGCCCGGCCCCGCCGGGCCGACCCGGATCTCCAGCGGCTCCTCCACCGCCAGGGTGTCCGGCCGGCGCACCCGCGCCCGCCCGTCGGCCGCCGCGTCGAGGTCGATCCGGAGCACGCCGCGCCGGTCAGTCGCCCGTCCCATGCCGCCATCCTGCCCCGCGTCCCCGGGCACCCGCACGGCGACGCCACCCCGGTTACCGTGGCCCGGTGACGGCGTACGCGGCGGTGGTGCTCTCGGGCGGCGCGGCCCGCCGGATGGGCGGGGTCGACAAGCCGGCCCGCCCGGTCGGCGGCCGGCCGATGCTGCACCGGGTGCTGGCGGCGGTGGCCGACGCGGGCGCGCGGATCGTGGTCGGTCCGGCCGGCCCGGTGCCCGAGGGGGTCCGGGTGACCCGCGAGGAGCCGCCCGGCGGCGGCCCGGTGGCGGCGACCGCCGCCGGCCTGGCCCTGCTCGACCCCGGCACGGCCACCGTCGCCCTGCTCGCGGCCGACCTGCCGCTGCTCACCCCGGCGGCGTTGGCCGAGCTGCGGGGCGCCCTCGACGGCTCGGCCGCCGGGGTGGCCTGCTACGTCGACGGCGCGGGCCGCCGGCAGCAGCTCTGCGCGGTGTGGCGGGTGGGCGCGCTGCGGGCCGCCCTCGACCGGCTCGCCGCCGAGCGCGGCGGCACGGTCGACGGGGCGCCGGTGCGCGGGCTGCTGGCCGGCACGACCGTGCGGGAGGTGTCCTGGTCCGGGTCCGGGCCGCCGCCCTGGTTCGACTGCGACACTGACGAGGACGTACGCCGGGCCGAGGAGTGGACGAGATGACGGTGCTGGACGACTGGGTCACGGCGGCCTGTGCCGAGCTGGGGCTGGACCCGGCCGAGGTGCCGGTGCCGGCCGTGCTCGACCTGGCCAAGGACGTGGCGCACCAGGTGTTGCGGCCGGGGGCGCCGGTCACGGCGTACCTCCTGGGGGTGGCCGTGGGGCGCGGCGCCGACCCGGCCGCGGCGGCCGCCCGGCTCAGCGCGCTGGCCGGCACCTGGCCGGTGGAGCTGGACGGGACCGCCCCCGCCGGGTAGCGCCTGCCGGCCCGCTGTCCGATCCCGGTCGGGGTGATTCGACCCCCACCGCCCGTGGGTAGGGTGGCGAGGACGGACGGAGGCGATCATGACGGCAGACCACCCCTCGGCGCCGGCCGGTGAGCCCGCCGGCGCGACGCCGGAGCAGCACGAGTCGATCCTGCTGGACGAGCCGACCACGGCCGACCTGCGGGCCAAGGTGACCGAGGCGTGGCGCGAGTTCGCCCGTGCGCTGGCCGAGCGGCTGCGCGGGCTGCCCCCCGGCGCGCACCTGGAGGTCACCCTCGACCCGACCGCCTCCGGGACCGGGGATGCCGTCTACTCGGTGAGCGTGGACGCCGGCGAGGAGGGCCGCCTCTCGGCCCGGGCCGTCGGCAACGCCACCCTGCCCCAGGGCTACCGGCTGGACCGGGCCGCGGTGGCCGACATGGTCGCGCTCGGGTGGTCCCCGCCCGGCGTCGTGGCGGGCTCCGGTGACCAGTTCGGTCTGGACTGCGGCACCGACGAGGCGACCCGGTTGTCGGCCGTGCTGTCCCGGACGCTGCGCGACGTCTACGGCGCCCCGCACCCCGCCTTCCTGGTCTACCTGGTGCACGACGCCGAGGGGGAGCCGCTGCCGGCGGAGCCGCTCGGCACCGCGCGCAGCGAGTTCGGCCCGGACCGCGACGTGGAGGCCGATCTCGACGAGGCGCTGGCGGCGGCCGCCACCGCCCAGGCCGGCGAGAACGACGTGCTGGCCCTGGAGGAGCGGGTGCGCACCGTCGTCTCCACCATGCTGAAGTCGAAGGCCGACCAGGTGCAGGTCGACTCCGACGGCGACATCAACATCCGCGCCGGTTCGGCGATGGTCTTCGTCCGGGTCCGCGACAACCCGCCCCTGGTCGACGTCTTCTCCCCGGTGCTCACCGAGGTCGAGCCGACCGAGCGGCTCTACGTGAAGCTGTCCGAGCTGACCAACCGGATGCCGATCGGCCGGCTCTACTGCGCCGACGACACGGTGTGGGCCTCGATCCCGGTGTTCGGCCGCAACTTCCAGGCCACCCACCTCATGCTCGCCGTGCAGGTGATGACCGGGCTGGCCGATGAGCTGGACGACCGGCTGCACGGGGAGTTCGGCGGCAAGCGCTTCTTCGGCGAGGGGGACAAGCCGGCCCGCCCGCAGGAGCACCGCACCGGCATGTACCTCTGACCCGTCAGCGGACGTCGAGCAGGGTCTTGCCGACCGTGGCCCGGGATTCCATGGCGGCGTGCGCGTCGGCGGCCCGGTCCAGCGGGAAGCGCTGCCCGATCAGCGGCCGGAGCCGGCCGGCGGCCCCCTCGGCGAGGGCCTGTGCGGTGAGCGCGCGCAGCTCGTCGGGCGTGCCGCCGGGACGGAGCAGGCTCACCCCGCGGGCCGCGGCCTCCTCCTCGGGCACCTCCGCCCAGGCGCCGCTGGCCAGCCCGAAGCTGAGCATCCGCCCGCCCCGGTCGAGCAGGTCGAAGGCGGCCCGGGCGAGTTGGCCACCCACCCCGTCGAAGACCACGTCCACCTCGCCGACGGCGGCCCGGACCCGGTCGGTCCAGTCCGGCTCCCGGTAGTCGACCACCGGGTCGAGACCGCGCTCGCGGAGCAGGGCGACCTTGCGGGGACCGCCGGCCGCGGCGACCACCCGCGCGCCGGCCGCGGTGGCGAGCTGGGTGAGCAGGCCACCCACCCCGCCGGCCGCCGCCTCGACCAGCACCCGGTCGCCGCCGCGCAACCCGGCCGCCCGGGCCAGCATGAGCGCGGTCCGGCCGTCGGCGAGCAGCGCCACGGCCGCGTCCAGCGGCAGCCCGTCCGGTACGGGGATCGGCGCGGCCTGGTCCACCACCACGCGCTCGGCGTACCCGCCGGAGCCGCCGGTGGCGCTGACCACCCGCCGGCCGCGCAGCGCCGGGTCCACCCCGGGGCCGACCGCGGTGATCGTCCCGCCGACGCCGTTGCCGGGGATCACCGGCAGGGACGCGGCGAACGGACCGAACCCGGTCGCCCGGAACATGGTCTCGACGAAGGTGATGTTCGCGTGCGCCACCTCCACGAGCACCTGCCCCGGACCGGGCTCCGGATCCGGCGCCGGTCCCGGGACCAGCACCTCCGGCCCGCCGAACTCCCGTAGCCACACCGCCCGCACGTCGCCTCCCTCGTCCCGCCGAACTCCCGTGATCCAGTTGACGACCTGAAGTGCGGTTCAGGTCAAGCCGAGGAGGGGCCGACGCCGGGGGACTCCACCAGCCGGGAGAGGACGATGGTGCTGCGGGACGAGGTGACGAACGACTCGGCCCGCAGCCGCTCCAGCGCCTCCTCCAGGTGGGCGATGTCGGCCGCCCGCAGGTGCACCAGCGCGTCCGCCTCGCCGGAGACCGTGTACGCGCCGACCACCTCGGGATGCCGCCGGGCGGCGGCCCCGATCTGGGCCGGGGTGGTCCGGCCGGCGCAGAACAGCTCGACGAACGCCTCCGTGGTCCACCCGACGGCGGCCGGATCGACGACCGCGGTGAAGCCCCGGATGACCCCGGCGGATCGGAGCCGGTCGACCCGGCGCTTGACCGCCGGGGCGGAGAGTGACACCCGCGTGCCGATGTCCGCGTACGAGGCGCGGGCATCCGCCACGAGCAACGCAATGATTCGCTGGTCGACCGCGTCTATCTGCAACGTTCCGCCTCTGGGAAGCAATGGTTGTGGCTGTTACCAAAGTTGTACCGTACCTACTCTTGGTGACCGTGAACCAGCAGCGAGTCCCGCGAAAGCGGACATATCTCATGTGCTCGCCCGAGCACTTCACGGTCGAGTACGCCATCAACCCGTGGATGGACGTGACCGCGCCGGTCGACACCGACCTGGCGGTCAAGCAGTGGGACCGCCTGCGGGAGACCCTGGTCGGTCTCGGCCACGACGTGCACCTGCTCACCCCCGAGCGCGGGCTGCCGGACATGGTCTTCGCCGCGAACGGCGCGTTCGTGGTGGACGGCACCGTCTACGGCGCCCAGTTCAAGCACGAGCAGCGGGCCGCCGAGGCCGCCGCGCACCGGGCGTTCTACGAGCAGAACGGCTGGCGGTTCATCGCGCCGAGCGAGACCAACGAGGGTGAGGGTGACTTCGCCTACCTGCCGGACGCGCACGGCGGGCTGGTCCTCGCCGGCCACGGTTTCCGCACCGAGCTGGCCGCGCACGCCGAGGCGCAGGAGGCGCTCAACCGGCCGGTGGTCTCGCTGCGCCTGGTCGACCCGCGCTTCTACCACCTGGACGTGGCGCTGGCCTCGATCGACGACGAGAACATCGTCTACTACCCGGGTGCCTTCTCGGCGGCCAGCCAGAAGGTGCTCGCCCAGCTCTTCCCCGACGCGGTGGTGGCGGACGACGAGGACGCCCTGGCCTTCGGCCTCAACCTGGTCAGCGACGGGCTCAACGTGGTGCTGAACAGCGAGGCGACCCGGCTGGCGGGCAAGCTCAAGACGGCCGGCTACCACCCGGTCCCGGTCGAGCTGGCCGAGCTGAAGAAGGGCGGCGGCAGCGTGAAGTGCTGCATCGCCGAGCTGCGCCACTGACGTACGGGAAACGGGCGGTCTCCCCGGAGGGGAGGCCGCCCGTTTCGTGTCTCCGGGTGGATCAGCCGAGCGTGGCCAGCTCGTTGATCACGACGTTGGCGAGCATCCGGCCGTCGAGCTGGACCCGCCGCAGGTACCACTTCTGCTGCGGGGTGCGCGGCTGGTTGAACTGCCAGGCGCCGCGCGGGCTGTCGATCTGGCCGATCTTGCCGAGCGCCAGGTTGACCTGCTGCGGGGTCGGGTTCTCGCCGACCAGCCGGATCGCCTTGTCCAGCACCTGCGCGGCGTCGTACGAGGCCATCGCGTAGGTCGTCGGGGAGGCGTTGTGCGTCTTGCGGTACGCGGACGCGAAGACCCGGTTGGCGGTGTTGTTCAGGTCGGCGGAGTAGTTCAGCGCGGTCTCGATGCCGTACTTCTCGATCAGCGCCCGCTCCTCGCCCTTCTCCCCGTCGTCGAGCTGGCCGAGCACCGTGCCCTCGGTGAGGAAGCCCGGCGCGTAGATCGGGCCCTTGTACCCCTGGGCGTAGAGCTGCTTGATGAACTGGACCGCCTGCGCCCCGGAGTAGTGGCAGAAGACCGCGTCGGGGCGCCGGCCCAGGGCCTTGGCGATAGCGCCGGTGTAGAACCCCTTGCCGGGGTTGGGGTCGTCTTCGGTGAAGACCGGCTCCTCGGTGAGCCGGCGGCCGCCCTGCTCGTATCCGCGCCGGAGGCCGTCGATGACGTCCCGGCTGCTCTGGCTCTGGGTGGCGAAGATCGCGATCGTGCTGGAGGCGTCCAGGGTCTGCCGCAGGTACTGCCCGAGCGCCTCACCCGGCTCGTTCAGCACGTACGAGGTACGCCAGATGTAGACCACGCTCTGCAGGCTGGTGGGGGAGGCGTTGGAGCCGATCAGCGGCACCCGTGCCTGCTCCACGGCGTCCCGGACGCCGGTCATCACGGCGGAGCTGACCACGCCGGTGAGCGCCAGCACGCCCTCCTTGAGCAGCCGGTCGACGGCGGCCTGGCCGGTCTTGGCGGTGTCGCCCTCCTCGGCCGGCACCAGCGTCACCGGGTGGCCGCCGAGCTGCCCCTCGTTGAGGTTGAGGAAGAGCTGGAACCCGTTGGTGATCTCGTCCCCGATGACCTTGTTCGGGCCGCTGCCGGGAACGATCAGACCGATCTTGATCGGACTGCCGGGTGTGGCGTCGTCCGCGGAGTCGGTCCCGGAGCCACATCCCGCCGCCAGCCCGGTGGTTCCCAGCGCGGCCAGCAGTTGTAGCGCCCGCCTGCGGTTCATCTGTGACACGATTTCCTTCCCGATGGAGCGTTCAGGGGTGCACGCCCCTTCGGCGTTCTACCTGCTCGACGACGCTGCGTCAATGCCCGGAAGATCATCGTGCAGGGACCGCAACGTGGCGACCACCCGCGGCCAGGCCGCCGAGTCCGGCGCGATCAGCCCGAAATGTTCGCATTCGGGCAGCTCAACCAGCGTGGCGGGACTGCCGGCCGCCCGGGCGGCCGCCACCCAGGAGCGGCTGATGGCGATCGGGACCTGCCGGTCGAGCGCCCCGTGCATGACTACTGTGCGTACTCGGACCGGCACCAACGACGATGGATCGGCCGCCGCGTACCGGTCCGGGAACTCGGCCGGGCCGCCGCCGAGCAGCGCGGCCACCGCGCCGGAGTCCAGGTCCAGCCGGTACGCCTCGGCGAGGTCCGCGACCGGCGCCAGCGCCAGCACGCCGCCGACCACGGCCGGGGCGTGCGCGGCCACGTACAGCGCCAGGTGCCCGCCCGCCGAGTGACCGACCACGATCGGTGGGTCGGCCGTCACCAGCCCGGGCAGCGTGGCCGCGGCCAGCCCGGGCAGCGCCCCCACCCCGGCCAGCACGTCGGTGAGGGTGTGCGGCCAGCCCCCGCCGGGCTGGCCGGTGCGCCGGTACTCGACCTGGGCGACCGGGTGGCCGAGCGCGGCCAGCGCCGCCGCCATCGGGCCGGTGTGGGAGCGGTCGTACTCGGCCCGCCAGAAGCCGCCGTGCACCACGACCACCAGCCGCCGGGGCGGCCCGTCGCCGGCCGGCCGGCGCAGGTCGGCGCACTGGTCCGGGTGGTCGCCGTAGGCGACGGTGGCGTCCGGCGGCGGGGCCGGCCGGGTCAGCACGGCGCGCGGGTCTGCGGGCATGACGGCGACGGTAGCGCGCCCCGGCCGGGTGGTTCCGGCCCGGGAGCCGGTCCCGGCGCGTGCGCGTGGTGGGGGTGGGTAAAGATGGGTCCCATGACCGAAGCGCGCTTCGCCGGACAGGACGACGAACAGGGCAACGATGGCATCCCCGGCACCGTGGTGGTGGTCGGGCCGGACGGTCGGCCGGTCGGCACCGTGCAGACCGACGAGGGCCAGGGTGAGGATCCGACCCGCCTGGTCGAGCAGCCCGCCAAGGTGATGCGGATCGGCAGCATGATCAAGCAGCTGCTGGAGGAGGTCAAGGCGGCGCCGCTGGACGACGCCAGCCGGCACCGGATGCGCGAGATCCACGAGCGCTCGATCGTCGAGCTGAAGGAGGGCCTCGCCCCCGAGCTGCGCGAGGAGCTGGAGCGGATCTCACTGCCCTTCACCGAGGACCAGGCGCCGAGCGAGGGCGAGCTGCGGATCGCCCACGCCCAGCTGGTCGGCTGGCTGGAGGGGCTGTTCCACGGCATCCAGGCTGCGCTGGTCGCCCAGCAGATGGCCGCCCGCGTCCAGCTGGAGCAGATGCGCTCCGGCCGGCAGGCGCTGCCCAGCGGCCCGGGCGGGGTGGTGCCGGGCATGCCGGGCATGCCGCCGACCAACGAGGGCCACGCGCCCGGCCAGTACCTCTGACCCGGCCGGGGGCGCGACCGCACCGCTGACCGGCCGGGCCCCCCGGCCCGGCCGGTCAGGCCAACCCGAAGACCTGTTCCAGATACGCCGCCACGCCGTCCTCGGTGTTCGCCCCGGTCACCTCGTCGGCGATCGCCAGGACGGCCGGGTGCCCGTTGGCGACCGCCACCGCCCGGCCGGCCCAGGTCAGCATCGGCACGTCGTTGGGCATGTCGCCGAAGGCCAGCACGTCCCGCTCGTCGATGCCGAGCCGCGCGGCGTACCAGGCCAGGCCGGCCGCCTTGGTCACCCCGGCGGCGGAGATCTCCACCAGCCCGCTGTACGACGAGTGGGTCGCCTCGGCCAGCCCCTGGAGGGCGCCGGCCACCACCCGGACGAACACGTCCGGATCCTGCTCACCGGCCCGTGCCAGCAGCTTCACCGCCGGGACGGCGAGCAGCTCCTCCGGCGACTCGACGGCCCGGATCGCGTCGGCGTCGGCGTCCCAGCGCAGCGGGTAGTGCGCCTCGTGCCGCATCTGCCGGCTGTCCACGATCTCCACCGCGAGGCTCACCCCGGGCACCTCGGCGCGCAGCCGCCGGGCCACCTCGGCCAGCAGCTCGGGGGCGAGCGGGTCGGCCCGGAGCACCTCGTCGGCGACCGGGTCGTACACCACCGCGCCGTTCGCGCAGATCGCCGGCAGCGGCTCGGCGAGCTGGTCGTACACGAGCTGGAGCCAGCGGATGGGGCGGCCGGTGACCAGCACGACGGGCGTGCCCGCCGCGGAGATCCGGGCCAGCACCCCCGCGGTACGCGGGCTGAGCGTCCGGTCGTCCCGGAGCAGCGTGCCGTCGATGTCGGTCGCGACCAGCCGTGGTGCCTCTCCCATCACCGGGAGAGTAGTCGGTCCAGGTAGACCGCGACGCCGTCGTCGTCGTTGCGCAGGGTGATCTCGTCGGCCGCGGCCAGCACGTCCGGGTGCGCGTTGGCCACCGCCACCCGGCCCCAGCCGGCCCACCCGAACATCGGCAGGTCGTTCGGCTGGTCGCCGAAGACCAGCACCTCGGCCGGGTCGACGCCGAGCCGCTCGGCGACCACGCTGAGCCCGGTGGACTTGTCCACCCCGGGCGGGCAGATCTCGACGAAGCCGAGGCCGGCCTGGGTGAGCGTGGCCAGCTCGGCCGGAACGATCCGGCGGGCCACCGCCAGCAGCTCGTCCACGTGATGGTCGGCGGTCCGGGCGAACGCCTTGAGCACATCGCAGGAGAGGCACTCGGCGCGGCTGCGCGCCTCGAACCGGTCCTGGTAGGGCCAGCTCGGGTGGTAGTCGCCCCAGAGCGGCGCGTCGGGCTCGTCGGACGCCTCCACCATCACGGTGAGCGGGCCGACCGTGGCCTCCAGGTCGGCCACGATCCGCGCCAGCACCGCGCCGGAGAGGCGCTCGTCGCGCAGCACCAGCGGGCCCGCCGGGTCGCTCTGGTCGACCACCCGGCCCCCGCCGGCCATCACCAGGAAGTCGGCGGCGCGGATGTCGTTGCGGGTCAGTTCGGTCAGGCGTGGCCCCCGGCCGGTGGCGCCGACCACCGGGATCCCCGCGGCCCGCACCCGGTCGAGCACCTCGTGGGTGTACGCGGAGACGGTCTCGTCGCTGCGGACGAGCGTGCCGTCGAGGTCGGTGGCGATCAGCTTGGGCAGGCCCGGGCGGGTCATGGTTCCTCCTTCGCCCGCCGCCGTCGGGTCGGCCGGTCAGGTCCTCGGTGCCGCGGCCACCGGACGGCGGGCAGCAACCGTATCTCGCGGATCGGGTCGCAACCATGGCTTTTCGGCGAATCGGACACCAACCCGCGGCGGCCGTCCGGTGTCCCACCGCGGGGTGGTGTCCGCATCCCCGAAAAACCCCGGGTGCGACCCCAACCCCGAGGGTCTGTTGGCGGCCGACCGCCTGT
>NZ_JBSSLX010000041.1:0-36209 GCF_053890995.1 Micromonospora sp. I033
GAGAGGGCGCCGCGAGCGGCGTACCCGGGAAGCGAGCGCGGCGGGCGGCGCCGGCGCCCGAGCCCGCGCCGGTGCTGGACGACGCCGAGCTGCGCGGCGCCCTGGAGGCCATCCTGCTGGTGGTGGACCAGCCGGTCAGCGAGCTGACCCTCGCCCAGGTGCTGGAGCAGTCCCCGGAGCGGATCGGCCCGATGCTCGACGAGATCGCGGCCGGCTACACCGCCGCCGGGCACGGCTTCGAGCTGCGCCGGGCCGCGGGTGGCTGGCGTCTCTACACCCGCCCGGAATACGCGACCTACGTCGAGCGGTTCGTCCTGGAGGGCCAGACGGTCCGGCTGACCCAGGCCGCGCTGGAGACCCTCGCGGTGATCGCCTACAAGCAGCCGGTGACCCGGTCGCGGATCTCCGCCATCCGGGGCGTCAACTGCGACGGGGTGATCCGTACGCTGGTGTCCCGGGGCCTGGTCGAGGAGTGCGGCACCGAAGCGGACAGCGGGGCGTTCCTCTACCGGACCACCACGATGTTCCTGGAAAAGCTGGGGCTGAACTCGGTGGACGACCTGCCGCCCCTGGCCCCCTTCCTCCCCGACGACGTAGAAGAGCTTGCCGATGCGACGCGATGACCGTGCCCCGAAGCCCGACGCCCCCGTCTACGAGGGTGCCGAGCGCCTGCAGAAGGTGCTCGCCGCCGCCGGCGTGGGGTCGCGGCGTGCCTGCGAGGACCTGATCTTCCGGCGCCGGGTCACCGTGAACGGCCGGGTCGCCCAGCTCGGCGACAAGGCCGACCCGGCGCGGGACGTGATCCACGTCGACGGCGAGCGGCTCCAGGCCGACGTCCGCCTGGTCTACGTGGCGATGAACAAGCCGCGCGGGGTGGTCACCACCATGGCCGACGAGAAGGGCCGCACCGAGCTCGCCGATTTCATCGGCGCGCGGCTGGAGCAGCGGGTCTACCACGTCGGGCGGCTCGACGCCGACAGCGAGGGCCTGCTCCTGCTCACCAACGACGGCACCCTCGCCCACAAGCTCATGCACCCCTCGTACGAGGTGCTCAAGACCTACCTCGCCGAGGTGGCCGGGCCGATCCCGCGCAACCTGGGCAAGCGGCTGACGGCCGGCGTCGAGCTGGAGGACGGGCCGGTGAAGGTCGACTCCTTCAAGGTGGTGGGCACCCTGGGCAAGACCGCCCAGGTGGAGCTGACCCTGCACGAGGGGCGCAAGCACATCGTCCGGCGCCTGATGGCCGAGATGGGACACCCGGTGTCCCGGCTGATCCGTACCTCGATCGGTCCGATCAAGCTCGGCGACCTGCGCACCGGGCGGCTGCGCCGGCTGACCAACGCGGAGGTTGCCGCCCTGTTCAAGGCCGTGGGTGACTGACCCCGTCGTTCGGGGTACGGCTCCCGGTAGGCTTCGACGCGGCCCGCGGGCCGGCGGGTGGCGTGGGTCGCCCCCGGCGGCGTAGCGCGCGGCCGACCCGCGCGGCGCGGGATGATTGACGATGGAACAACCGCTCAACGGCGTCGGAGAACCGACGACCCGCGAGGTACGGGCTGAGGAGGACAAGGTGGAGGAAAACGTACCGGCCGGGCGCTGCGTGGTCGCTGTGGACGGGCCGTCCGGTTCGGGTAAGTCCACCGTGTCGCGGCGGCTCGCGGTCAGCCTCGGCGCCCGCTACCTCGACACCGGCGCCATGTACCGGGCGCTCACCTGGGCGGTGCTGCGCTCCGGGGTCGACCTGACCGACACCGAGTCGGTGGCCAAGGTCGCCGGCGAGGTCGACCTGCGCCTCGGCACCGACCCCCAGGGGTACGGCGTGACCGCCGACGGCGTCGACGTGGCCAAGGCGATCCGCGGTCCCGAGGTGACCGGCGCGGTCTCGGCGGTGGCCGCCGTGGGCGCCGTACGCGAGCTGCTGGTCGCCCGGCAGCGGCAGATGATCGCCGAGGCCGGCCGGATCGTGGTCGAGGGCCGCGACATCGGCTCGGTGGTGGCACCCGACGCCGACCTGAAGGTCTACCTGACCGCCTCCGAGGCGGCCCGCGCCCAGCGGCGCAGCGCCGAGGACGCGGCCGACGTCGCGGCGACCGCCGCCGACCTGGCCCGCCGGGACAAGCTCGACTCGACCCGCAAGGTCAACCCGCTCCAGCAGGCGCCCGACGCGGTCGTGCTGGACACCACCGAGCTGGGCATCGACGAGGTCGTCGCCCGGCTGCGCGCGCTGCTCACCGAGCGGGGTGTGGCATGAGCGAGGACTTCGGGGGCTGGGTCGAGCTGCGCGAGCCGGAGCTGGAGCCCGGCGAGCCGACCGGCCCGCAGCCGGTGGTGGCCGTGGTCGGCCGCCCCAACGTGGGCAAGTCGACGCTGGTCAACCGCATCATCGGCCGCCGCCAGGCGGTCGTCGAGGACATCCCCGGGGTGACCCGGGACCGGGTGCCCTACGACGCACAGTGGAACGGCCGGGCGTTCACCGTGGTGGACACCGGCGGCTGGGAGCCGGACGCCAAGGACCGGGCCGCCGCCATCGCCGCCCAGGCCGAGACGGCCGTCGCCACCGCCGACGTGGTGCTCTTCGTGGTCGACGCCATGGTCGGCTCGACCGATGTGGACGAGGCCGCGGTGAAGATGCTGCGGCGCAGCGCCAAGCCGGTGATCCTGGTGGCGAACAAGGCCGACAACACCGCCATCGAGATGGAGTCGACCGCGCTGTGGTCGCTCGGCCTCGGTGAGCCGTACCCGGTCTCGGCGCTGCACGGCCGCGGCTCCGGCGACCTGCTCGACGCCATCATGGAGGCGCTGCCCGAGGCGCCGAAGATCGTGGAGAACCGCCCGCGCGGCCCGCGCCGCGTGGCCCTGGTCGGTCGCCCCAACGTCGGCAAGTCCAGCCTGCTCAACCGTTTCTCCGGCGAGGAGCGGGCGGTGGTCGACTCCGTGGCCGGCACCACCGTCGACCCGGTGGACAGCCTCGTGGAGATCGGTGGGGAGACCTGGCAGCTGGTCGATACCGCCGGCCTGCGCAAGCGGGTCGGCAAGGCCAGCGGCACCGAGTACTACGCCAGCCTGCGCACCGCCTCGGCGATCGAGGCGGCCGAGGTGGCCGTGGTGCTGCTCGACTCCAGCGAGGTCATCAGCGAGCAGGACCAGCGCATCCTCACCATGGTGGTGGAGGCCGGCCGGGCCCTGGTCATCGCCTTCAACAAGTGGGACCTGGTCGACGGCGAGCGCCGCTACTACCTCGACAAGGAGATCGACCGGGAGCTGCGCCGCATCCCCTGGGCGATCCGGCTGAACCTGTCGGCGAAGACCGGCCGGGCGGTCGACAAGCTCGCCCCGGCGCTGCACAAGGCGCTGGCGAGCTGGGAGACCCGCATCCCGACCGCGCAGCTCAACCAGTGGCTCACCGCCCTGGTGCAGGCCACCCCGCACCCGGTACGCGGCGGCCGCGCCCCGCGCATCCTCTTCGCCACCCAGGCCGGCGTGTCCCCGCCGCGCTTCGTGCTCTTCACCACCGGCCCGCTCGACGCCGGCTACCAGCGGTTCGTCGAGCGCAAGCTGCGCGAGGAGTTCGGCTTCGAGGGCACCCCGATCGACATCTCGGTCCGCCCGCGCAAGAAGCTCGGCCCGGGCGGCCGGGGCAAGGCGCACGGCTGACACCACCGTTGAGGAAGCCGCCGGGGATCCCCGGCGGCTTCTTTCCTAGGACGCTCTAGGGGGAGTGGCTCGCGACGGCCGGTGGGGCCTGTGCGCGGGTCGGAAGATCTTGCGCTAAGCTGTACCGGCTGCCGCGGGGAACACGCGCGGGGGCATCGGGACGTGGCGCAGTTTGGTAGCGCACTTGACTGGGGGTCAAGGGGTCGTCGGTTCGAATCCGGCCGTCCCGACGCAGCTCAGAGGGCACATCCAATTTATGGACGTGCCCTCTTGTCGTAGCTGGGTGACTATCCCTCGGCGCCGAAGATCCGATCCATGGGACCACGCCGCCGGACAGGAGCACCGGCCGGAGTTGGTGCCGGTTGACGCTCTCGGTGACGGTCGTGCCGGAGTGGCCGCAGAGGTCGGCGCACGTTGTGCCGATCGAGGGCCGTGCCGGCGGTGGAGGGGAAGACGAGGGGGTCGGCTGATGGTCGGCCGTGGCGCTCGTGATGGGTAGTGAGCGCGGTGACGCACCGGGCGGGCAGGGTGCGACGCGACTTCTTGGCCTTGTTGTACCCGTCGGCGCGGACCGAGCGCCAGACCTGGCGGCGGCAACTGATCCGCCGGGTACGTGCCATCGAGGCCGCCGACCGTCCTGCATGAAGTGGGCTCGCAACAAGCGCAGCGACGACGCCGTCTACGCGGCGAGAGCAGTCATTTCGCAGCATCGGTCGGCCGGCTGCCGGCGATGTCGGGTCCCAGGACCTCCGTGACATACCAGTCTCGGGACAGTGTGTGGCTAGACCGCCGCCTACCGGCAGCCATGGGACAGGGTGGAGGTGGCCAGGAGGGTGTGTGGGTCGAACCGGGTCGTCCAGGGCTGGCCTGACTCGGTCCGGACCTCAATCTCGTGGTCGCTCAGGAACCGAGCGCTGTCGAAGGTGCCATCGGGGGGAAGCCCATCGAACGGCGTGGCGAAGCATGCGAGATCCTGGTTGGCTTCCCGGCTCGTCAGCCCGGCCCGTGACCGGATCCGTAAGATATCGAAGCCCGTCATAAACCCGCGGTAGCGCAGCAGAACCACCTCGAACGAACCGCCTGGGGAGAGGGCTGCAACCTCGGTATCCCTGTCTGGCTCCACGCCGTGGAGCCCGTAGACCGACGTCCCCGGGAGAAACAGGAGTCCGCCACAGGGCGCTACCAACGCCAAGACGGTCGCAACTACGGCCGCCGCCCGCGCCAGCACTGGCCGCAGGACAAGCCACGCCGCGATGCCGAGCAGCACCGGCGCCGCGAACAGCACGGCCGCCACGACTGACGACCGACCGAACGGCATCAGGTGTACGTAGTGCCACGGGTTGCGCTGGGCAACGAGCACGGCTGGCACTGCGACGACGGCCAGGCCGGTGAGCGCTGTTGCCATCACACGCCGACGGACGACGTTCGTCGGTCGCTGTTCAATGCCCCGCTCGATCACCCGCTCATGGTGGTTGATCGCGGAGGCCCCGGCCACCCCCAAGCTGCGTCACCCAGGTCCTGTACCGGTCTGTCATGCAGGTCCCGCAACCGGACAGCCGGCTGCCGGCGAAGTGTTTCGGTACGTCCTCAAGGCGGCCTTGACGAGCCGCACGCGCCGCCGCCAGGGCGTGCGCCGGCCGCTGCCGCTGACGCTCTGCGGCCGTCACGCAACACGCCCGCCGGTTGGCGCGGAGAGCGGGAAGCCGGGGCCGCCGCAGACGGTAGCGCCGAGACGTGGCGGACCGGGCGCCGGTCCGCTCCCCAGGAGGGCGGGCCGGCGGCAGGGGATGGCAGCCAGGCTGCGGGTGGGACAGCCCAGGACAGGTGGCGACCGTACGATGCGCCGGTGATCGAGCAGACGACGCGCCGCCCGCCGCGCCCGGTGTTGGCGGCACTGGCGTTCCTGATCGTGGGCTACATCGCTGTCATCGCTTATGGTCCTTGGACCAACGCCGCCAGCGTCACCGCCAACTTGATCGCCACAGCCGTTGCTGCCGCTTTGATCTACGGACTGTGGCGGGGTAACCCGTTGGCCCAGGGCCTCGTCGTCGTGGCGATGGCCAGCAACCTGATATTCGGCCTTCTTCGGTACGCAGAGATCGGGTGGTTGCGGGCAGCCAACATGGTGGCAGCTCTGGGTATCGGCGTATTGCTGCTGGTGCCCCGGTCGTCACAGCGGTGGTTTGCTGGCCCTCCTGCTGACTCCGCCCCAGAATCCGCCCAGGACAGCGACCAGCCGATTGACCTTGAGGCGTTCTGGAAGGAGACGGACGCCGGCGAGCGCCGGTAGCCGGGCCGCCTCTGCCTCGTGGAGACGGTGAGCACTTACGCCGGCCGGACCTGCCACCCGCTGGACGGGTCAGCGGAACTGCAGGCGGTTGACCGTGTCGAACACCCGGGCGCCGAGCAGCCGGCGAGTGTGGACCATCGCCCACGCGGCGGCGGTGACCAGGTAGCGGGTGCGCGGCCGCCGGGCCGTCACGGCCCGCTCGATCACCCGGGCCACCGTGTCCGGCGTCGCCGACAGCATCCGGTTGCCGTACGACCGGGTCATCACCGCGTCGACGGTCGTGACCATCTTCCGGTACGGCCCGGTCGGGCCGGCTCCGGCGGCCAGCGTGGAGGAGGCCACCGCGCCGAAGCCGGTGCGGATCAGACCGGGCTCGACGATCGCCACGTCCACGCCGAACGGGCGTACCTCCTGGCGCAGTGCGTCCGAGATGGCCTCCACGGCGTACTTGCTGGCGTGGTAGTAGCCGCCGCCGGGAAAGACGAGCCGGCCGCCCATTGAGCTGACGTTGACGATCCGGCCCCGGCCGGCCCGGCGCATGCCGGGCAGCACGAGCTGGGTGAGCCGGGCGAGCCCGAAGACGTTGGTGTCGAACTGGGCGCGGACCCGGTCCAGCGGGGTGTCCTCGATCGGGCCGTACTCGCCGTAGCCGGCGTTGTTGACCAGCACATCGACCTGGCCGTGGGCGGCCTCGACCGCCGCTACCGCGGCGCGCATGGAGTCCTCGTCGGTCACGTCGAGGGGGAGCAGCCGGGCGCCGGAGCCGGCCAGGTCGGCGATCGCGTCGATGTTGCGCGCGGTCGCGTACACCGTGAGGTCGGGGCGGCGGGCGAGCCGGCGGACGGTGGCCCGGCCGATGCCGGAGGAGGTGCCGGTGATCAGGACGGTGGTCATGTGTGGTCTCCTGGCGGGGCTGGCAGGCCCGCGACGAGCAGCGCGACGCCGTCGCGCAGCCGCCGTCGGGGCAGGTCGGGGTCGGTGAGGTCGGCCTCCAGGCCGCGGGTCAGCGCGACCAGCACGTCGGCCACCGCGCGGGCTCGCGGCCCGGCGGCGTCGGCGAGCACGCCGGCCACCACGTCGGTCAGCTCCCGGGTGTACGTCTCGACGAGGTCCCCGGTGAGCTTGGCGCTGGTGTCGAGCAACTCAATCGCGTGCCGGCTCTCCCGGTGCAGCCGCAGCGTGAGTTCCAGTTTGGCGGCGAGCACGTCGTGCAGCCGCTGCGCCAGGTCGGCGCCGGGCGCTGCGGCGACCTGGCGGGCCTGCGCGAGGGAGCCGTCGAAGAGCCGCTCGGCGAGGCGCCGGTAGGCGTCGTCCTTGTTGCGGACGTACTGGTAGACCGCGGGCCGGGACATGCCGGCCGCCGCCGCGATGTCGTCCATCGTCGTGCGCCGCATGCCGTGCCGGGTGAAGCACTCGTACGCGGCGGCCAGGATCGTCTCCAGCCGGTCGTTCGACATGCTGACGATTGTTGCACAGAACGTCAGCTCGTCAAAAGGCGATGTGCCGGATCGCCTACCCGTCGCCTCGCTGGGCGCTAATGTCGCTTTTGTCTAGAACGCGAGCCGGTGGATCGGCAGACGGGAGACGCGGGTGTCGCACGATCCAGGCGTCGCGGAGCGACCGACCGTACGGCGCACCGAGCTGCAGCGGCACCCGGCCTCGGTACCGGGTCGGCTGATCGTCCAAACTCTCTTCGAGATCCCGGTGGGGCTGGCGTCGGGTCGCCACAAGCACCCCGGGGAGGAGGTCGGTTTCCTTCTCGCCGGTGTCGTCGCCTTGGAGTTCGACGATCGCCCCACCCTCACCATCCACGCCGGTGAGCCGTTCCTGATCCCGGCCGGGGTCGTCCACAACGCCCGGAACATCACCAACGACGTCACCACCAGGATGCTCTCGACGTACTTCGTCGACGAGAAGCAGCCACTGGTGACACCGTGCGACTGATGGCAAACGTCGACCCGGTGCTTTCGGAGAACCGCCTCTCCCGCTGAACCGCCGCCCCGCCCACCTACGGATCACGCCCTCGGGTCGGACCCGTGGGCCGGTCCGGGGAGCGCCGAGAGTCACGGTCGATCAGCGGGAGTCGCATTCATGGTCCTGCGCCGGACTTTGCCCAAAGCTGAACCTGAGCGAAGCTCGACCGGGGCGGCCCGGTGAGTCCGGGACCACCGGCAGTTCCCGCCGGGTCCGACGTCTCCGATTTCCGGCACAGGAGGAACCATGAGCACCACCGAACGGCACGGCCCGGTGAAGGCCGGCATCACCGTGTCACTGGACGGCTACATCACCGGTCCCGACGATCGCGAGGGCCAGGGGCTCGGCATCGGCGGCGAGCGGCTCCACTACTGGGTGATGGGCGGCCCGTGGACCTACGAGACGGACCGCGAACCCGGCGCCGGCATGACCGACGCGGACCGCGCGTACTTCGACGCGCTGCTCGAGGGGACGAGCGCCGGCCTGTGCGGTCGGGGCATGTACGACAGCGCGGGCGCCTGGGGCGGCCGGAATCCGTTCGGAGGGACCATGGTCGTGCTGACCCACCGCACCGCGGACCAGCCCGACCCGAGCACCGGTTTCCTCATGGTCGACGGGTTCGCGGAGGCGCTGGCGGCGGCCCGGCGGGCGGCCGGCGACGGCGGCGTCGCCATTGGCGGCGGCGCTGACATCATCCGGCAGGCGCTCACGGCGGGAGTGGTCGACGAACTCGGCATCACCACCGCTCCGGTCGTCCTCGGCCGGGGGAAGCGGCTCTTCGAGGGCTTCGACCGCGATGTCGACCTCACGATCCTCTCGGTCCACCACTCACCGTACGCCGTTCATGTGCGGTACGCCGTCACGCGCTGATCCCGTCAGGTGGATGGCCGCCCCTGCTGGTGGCGGCGGAGGAGTTCCCGCAGTGCGTCGATCTCGGCGGTCAGCGCACTCTGCCCCTGCTGGGTGATCCTGATCCAGGTTCTGGCCCGGCGGCCGTGGTAGCCCTTCTCGATCTGGATCAGGTTCGCCTCCTCCAGCACGGCGAGGTGCCGGGAGAGGTTGCCAGGGGTGAGTTCCAGCGCGTCGCGGAGGTACGCCACCTCCACCCGCTCGGCCTCTGCCGCGATGGTGAGGATGCCGAGCCGGTGACGCTGGTGGACGGTGTCGCTGAGGCTGTTCGTCGGGTACCCGGCACTGTCGGCGCCGACTCCCGGGGTGGTCGCGTCGTTCTCGCTGCTCACGTCGGACATGCCGCGATTGGAGATGCCCAGCAGCGGTGCGGTCACCCAACCCGTGGCGTTCGATAGCGCCGTCGCCGTGTTGAGCGACAGGAATCGCAGCGTGATCGGCAGCACGAGCCCCACCAGGGCGCCCGCGACGCCGGCGACGACGTAGGCCCGGGTCGGTGTCTGCACGCCCACCCGCTCACCGTGCCACCGATACCACCAGAGGCTGACCAGGTAACCGCCGATGAGCGCCACCAGCCAGTACCAGCCAACCGCCGACCGCTCGAGGAGATCTCCACCGAGGCCGCTCAGTGGCGGGTTGTCATTCGTGCCCCGCAGCGCGGGCGGCTCCACCGACTCGACGTACAGCGGCGCGGCCATCGCCATCAGGAGACCGAACAGCAGGAGCGGGAACCAGTAGGCCTGTCGGGCGACCCGGGTGCGCCGCCGGAGGTCGGCCACCGACGCCAGGAGTTCCCCGGGTGTGCCCTCGCTGTGGGGTGAGCGGTTCGGGTGGTCCGACACGCTGAGCACCTCGCGACCCTCGGCTGGACGTGCCCGGAGCGAGCCTTGTCATGGGCGGCGAACCCTCTACCAGGGAATATCCAGTTCAGCGAATTGATTCCACCGGCCGCTCTACATTGCATACCGGATACGCGCGGTGCCTCAGGCCGGCCAATTGCGTGCGGGACTAATCAGCCCTGATGACCGTTTTGCCCTCGTCTGGTAATTACTGTCCAACTCTCTGCCGCGCATCGCCGCCCTCTCGGCAGGCCCTCGTCCCGCCCGCTCAAAAATCGAGTGAATCTTGTGGATGTCCCGTGTGGAGATTTCCGACCTGCGCCTTGTGGAACAGGCCTGCCCGACTGTGCGGCGTGCAGGTGTCGGCTCCGAACACCTGACTGCCGGGTCAACTACCTCCGGGTCGCCGGACGTGAACGGCGACGAGTGGCTGGCTCGCGAATCAGCCGAAAGTCGGAGATTCAGAGTCCGTGACATCCCTTTTCAGAAGCTTTGCTACCTTCATTGGGCATTGCGGGTAATGCTGCGGATATTCCGTCTGCATGCGCACCCGCACGGGCTTTCTCCGGCGGCGTTCTCGGTGCCAGGTCCTGGGTGACCGGCCAGCTTCCGCACGGTGGTCGCTGCCTGGCAACAGCTGGTTTCGGATGGTCGGCGCAGGAGGTTCGGGTTTCCGTGAAGCAGGTCGAGCACATCGCTGCGTCCACGTCACCCGCGCAAGTGGAGCGTCTTCCGGATGCGGACATGCGCGTCGTCGTCGGTTCGCGGATCGTCGACGCGGCGGCCCGGCCAGGAGGCGAGGGCGGCGTCACCAGAACCCGGCGTCTGCATCACGTGTTCGAAGCCGCGTGCGACCGGAATCCGTCGGCCGTCGCACTGGAGTGCGGCAGCGAGCGGCTGACCTACCGGGAGTTGGAGGAGCGGGCCAACCGGCTGGCCCATCACCTGCGCGCCCTCGGCGTCGCCGGCGCCGCCCGGGTGGCCATCCTGCTGCAGCGTTCCGTCGAGACCTATGTGGCGTTGCTGGGCGTGGGAAAGGCGGGGGCGGCCTTCGTGCCGATCGACCCCGAATCTCCGGCCGACCGGGTGGCGTACATCGCCGAGGATTCCGACGTCGACCTGGTGGTGACCTCCTCGGCGCTCGCCGACCGGGTGGGTGACCGACGGGCGGTCGTGGTCGACGCCTGCGCCGCCGAACTCGCCGCGGCGCCGAGCGACCGGCCGGATCTCGACCGCGACGGTGTCCGGGATCCGAGCGCGTACGTGATCTACACGTCGGGGTCCAGCGGTCGGCCCAAGGGTGTCGAGGTCGCGCAGTCGAGCATCTGCAACTTCCTGGACGTGGTGCCGGGTGCGTACGACGTGCGTCCGGAGGATCGGGTCTACCAGGGCATGACGATCGCGTTCGACTTCGCGATCGAAGAGATCTGGCCGACCTGGTCGGTCGGTGCGACGCTGGTGGCTGGTCCGACGGATTCCCGGCGTCTCGGGGCGGAGCTGGCGGACTTCCTGGACGAGGCGGGCATCACGGTCTTCTACTGTGTGCCCACCCTGCTGGCCACGATTCCCCGCGACCTGCCGCGGATCCGGAACCTGCTGGTTGGTGGTGAGGCGTGCCCGGGGCAGCTGGTCGAGCGGTGGAGCCGGCCGGGCCGGCGGATTCTGAACACCTACGGGCCGACCGAGGCCACGGTCACCGCGATCTGGGGTGAGCTGTTGCCCGGACGGCCGGTCACCATCGGGCGGCCGTTGCCGACCTACACCGCCGTGTTGCTGGACGAGCAGCGCCGGCCGGTCGCCGATGGCGAGGTCGGTGAGATCTGTATCGGCGGTCCGGGGGTGGCGCGGGGCTATGTCGGGCGACCTGACCTGACCGCGGACCGATTCATCGAGCACCCGTTGGCGCCGCCGGGCAGCCGGCTGTATCGCACCGGGGATCTGGGCCGGGTCACCGAGGACGGGGAGATCGAGTATCTCGGCCGAGCGGATTCCGAGGTCAAGATCCGTGGTCATCGGGTGGATCTCGGTGAGATCGAGAGCGTGCTGCTGGAGGACGAGGATGTGGCCGAGGCCGTCGTGGCGCTCGTTCCCGTCGCCGACGGTCCGGACGCCCCCCGCGAGCTGGCCGCCTACCTCGTACCGCACGACAGCGACGAGCGCGGCGGGGAGGACCTGATCGGCCGGCTCTGCCAGACCCTGCAGACCCGGCTGCCCGCCTACATGGTGCCCTCCTTCCTGGACGTCGTCACCGCGCTGCCGACCATGCCCAGCGGGAAGGTCGACCGGAAACGCCTGCCCGCGCCGAGCCGCCGGCTCACCCGAACGACCGGCCCGCTCGTGGCCGCCGAGGGTGAGCTGGAGGAGCAGGTACGCGCGGCCTGGGCGGAGGCGTTCGGCATCGAGCCCGAGACGCTCTCGGTCGAGGCGGACTTCTTCACCGACCTCGGCGGACACTCGCTGCTCGCCGCACGCGTCGTGTCACTGCTGCGTACCCGCGAGGTCGGCGTGAGCCCGGCGGTCCGGGACCTCTACGCCCACCCGACCGTACGCGGCATGGCCACGCACCTCGGCGCCGCCGACCGGATCGGCGGGCCGACCGCACCACCCCGCCCCGCCCCGGTGCGGCACAACAGCCGCCGGATCGCGCTGGCCGGGTCCGGGCAGGGGGCGGTGATCTACCTGCTGCTGCTGGCGGTCACGCTTCCCGTCTCCTACGTCTACACCCGGAACGACGGTTTCGTGTCCGTCCGCGTCCTCATGGAACTGATGGTCGCGATCCTGCTCAGCTACCTCGGCGTGCGCTGGGTGCTGCCGGTGCTGCTGGCCCGGCCGTTGGCCGCGGGCATCCGACCCGGTCGGTACCGCCTGTGGGGACCGACCTACGTCCGGCTCTGGGCGCTGAACACGCTACTCGCGATCGGGCCACTGCCCGTGCTCAGCGGGTCTCCACTGATCGCCGCCTACCTGCGGCTTCTCGGTGCCCGAGTCGGCCGCCGCAGCATCATCGCGACAAGCGCGATCAGTCTGCCCAGCCTGATCTCCATCGGGCGGGACGCCTCCATCGGGTACGGCGTCTCGCTGCGTCCGTGGCGGGCGGAGGACGGCTGGGTCGTCGTCGGTCCGATCACCATCGGGTCGGGTGCCTTCGTCGGCGCGAACGCGGTTCTCGAGCCGGGGGCCTCGGTCGGGGCGTACGCCGGCGTCGGCGAGCAGTCCGTCCTCGTCCACGGCGAAACGGTGCCACCCGGGCAGCGCTGGGCTGGTTCACCGCCGGCTCCGACCCCCCGGCTCGCCCCCACCGTCGAAGCCATGTTCAGCTACCGGCGGCTGCGCAACGGCTGGCGCCCGCACCACGTCGCCGCCGCCCTGGTCGGCCTTATCAGCCTGGAACTCGGCGCGATCGCGATGGTCCTGCCCAGCGTGGCGCTGGTCTGGTGGGTGCTGCTGACCCGAGGTCTGCTTGCCGGCCTGGTCGCGACCATCCCGGCCGGCATCGTCTACGTGCTCACCGTCTGTGCGGTGGTCGCCCTCGGCAAGCGCCTCGTGCTGGCACGGGTGCCGATCGGTGTACACCACCGCGTGCACTCGATGCTCGGCGTGCGCAAGTGGATCGCGGACAAGCTGCTCGAATTCAGTCTGATCTTCACAAACTCGCTCTACGCCACCCTCTACACCGGGCCCTGGTTGCGACTGCTCGGTGCCAAGGTGGGCCGCGGCGCGGAGGTCTCCACCGCCGCGCACCTGGACCCGGACCTGCTCACGCTGGGATCGGAGAGCTTCGTCGCGGACATGGCCAGCCTCGGCGCCGCGACGTTCGCCAACGGCCGCGTGGCCTTCCTGCCCACGACGGTCGGCAGCCGGGCCTTCGTCGGCAACGCCGCGTTCGTACCGGCCGGCACGGTGCTCGGCGACGGGTCCCTGCTCGGCGTCAGCACGCTGCCGCCCGACGACGGGGTCCCGGAGGGCACGTCCTGGTTGGGCTCACCGGCGATGCACCTTCCGGTGCGCCAGAGCAGCGGCTCGTTCTCGGAGGAGCTGACCTTCCGCCCGCCGCGCACGATGGTGGCCCGCCGGCTGTTCGTCGAGTTCTTCCGCGCCACCCTGCCCGCGTCGGTGCTCGGCGCCAGCTTCTACCTCTACCTCCTGGCGCTCTCCTGGCTCGCCAACGGCCGGGACCTGCTCGTGCCGGCGCTGGTGTCACCGTTCGTCGCGATGGCGTCGAGCGTAGCGGTGATCTTGTTCTGCGCGGCGACCAAGCGCAACGTCGTCGGCACGTACCGACCCCGGGTGGAACCGCTCTGGAGCGACTTCGTCCGGCGCTCGGAGTTCGTCACGGGCCTCTACGAGGCCGCGGCGGTCCCCGCCGGCGTCGGGCTCCTGGTCGGCACGCCGTTCCTGCCGCCGGTGCTGCGCTGGTTCGGGGTCCGCGTCGGTCGACGCACCTGGATCGGGACGACGTACCTGACGGAGTTCGACCTGGTGAAGATCGGCGACGACGCCACGGTCGGCACCGAGGTGTCGCTGCAGACGCACCTGTTCGAGGACCGGGTGATGAAGATGTCCGTCGTCACCGTCGGCGCCGGCGCCACGATCGGCACCCGCGCGATCGTGCTCTATGACGCCGTCGTCGGAGACGACGTCAGCCTGGAATCGCTCTCGCTCCTGATGAAGGGCGAACACCTGACCCGCGGGACCCGATGGCGGGGGATCCCCGCGCAGGGAGTGCTCACCCGCGACCCGGTCGAACGGGTCGCGGCCTGATGCCGCGCCGCTGCGGCTGCCACCGCACCGCAGCACCAGATTCCGTCCATCCACCACTTCACAAGAGGGACAACCGCTCGATGAACAAGGCACTACTGGTTTCCGACGCTGCTCACTTCCGGGTCGACTACGAGATCAACCCGTACATGCACACCGAGGTGCAGCCTGATCACGCGGCGGCAGTGAACGAGCACGAGGCGATCGTGGCGGCGCACCGGGCGGCGGGTCGCCGCATCGAGTACGTCGCGTCGGCGCCGGAGTGTCCGGACATGGTGTTCACCGCCAACGCGGCACTGGTGCGGGGCGATCGGGCCGTGCTGGGGGCGCCGCCACCGGAGCGCAAGGCCGAGCTGCCGTACTTCCAGGAGTGGTTGATCAACAACGATTTCGACGTGCTGGAGGCGCCGTACCCGTTCAGTGGCCAGGGCGACGCGCTGGCCTGCGGGGACCTGCTGCTGGCCGGCTACGGCCAGCGGACGGACCGGCGGATGCACGGGGTGCTCCGGCAGGCGTTGGGCTACGAGGTGGTGCCGCTGCAGACGGTGAGCCACCGGTGGTACGACCTTGACCTGGCGGTCGCGGTGGTCGAGCCGGGGCGGGCGCTTGCCTACTGTCCGCAGGCGCTCGACGAGCCGAGCTGCCGGCGGCTGCGTGGACTCGGCATGGACCTGATCGAGGTGGGCGTCGAGGAGGCGGCCCGGTTCGCGCTCAATCTGATCAGCGACGGCGTCACCGTGACCATGACCAGGGGAGCGCCGCGGCTGGCGGCCGCGTTGCGGGAGCGCGGCCTGCGGGTCGTCGAGCTGGACACGACCGAGCTGGCCAAGGGCGGCGGTGGCGTGCGGTGCACGGCGTTGACGCTGGACAACCCGTTGCCGGCGGCGTCGTGCTGACCTCGGGAGCGCTCGGCCGGCTGGTCGCCGCCGGCGGGCGGGCACTGGCCGGCCGTGGCCTGACGGTCCGCTCACCCCTGCCGCAGGGGACACCACCACCCGTGGCGCTGGTCTACCGGGGCCCGGCGACGCTGCCCGGCTGCCCGGAGGCGGTGGCGGCGCTGCTGAAGTCCAGCCGGTGGGGCTTCGACGTCCGCTACGTGGGCCCGGACGAGGACCTGCCACTGAGCCGTCAGGCACTGGCCGGGGCGGCCTTGTACGCCCAGCCCGGCGGCGGCTCCCTCAAGCGCGGCTACCGCCACCTGAAGCATCACCGCGACGAGATCCGCCAGTTCGTCCACAGCGGTGGGCGGTACCTGGGGATCTGCCTCGGCGGCTATCTCGCCGGGGCCACCCCCGGCTTCGCCCTGCTGCCCGGGGACACCGACCAGTACATCGGCTCCGCCGCCGCCACCGTGGACTCGGAGAAGAACACCGTCGTCCAGGTCTCCTGGCGCGGCCGGCAGCGGACCCTCTTCTTCCAGGACGGCCCGTACTTCCAGCTGCGCCCGAACGCCGACGCGGACATCCTCGCCACCTACCCGAACGGCAGGTTCGCGGCACTGGTCACTCCCTTCGGCGCCGGCCGGGTCGGCGTCGTCGGCCCGCACCCCGAAGCCACCGACGACTGGTACCTCGACGCCGGGCTGCGTGCCCCGGAACGGCTCGGCGTGGATCTCGGCTGCGATCTGGTCGACACGGTGATGAGGCCATGACCCAGACCGTTGACCTCAAGTGGCGGGATCTCGAGCGCGCCGCCGAAGCGAACAGGCCAGCCCCCATCGCCGGGGGCGCCGACGGTCCGCCCGCGGCGACCGATCCGCCGGTCGGGCGATTCCGGCTGCTCGGTGTGGACGCCGCCCGGGGAGTGGCGCTGCTCGGCATGATCGCCGTGCATTCGTTGCCCGAGTCCGACGCCGCGGGGCGGCCGACCTGGTGGTACGCGACCTTCGGTGGACGGGCGGCGGCACTCTTCGCCGTGCTGGCGGGAGTCGGACTCGCGTTCCTGACCGATCGACGGCGGGTTCGCCTGACCGACCGCTCGGGCGCGGTGGCGGCGCTGGCCGTCCGGGCCCTGGCCATCGGCGCGATCGGCTTGGCGCTGGGCTACACCGACGCGTCGGTGGCGGCGGTGATCCTGCCCTACTACGCGGTGATGTTCGTGTTGGCGATCCCGTTGGTGTTCCTGCCGACCTGGTTGGTGGCGGTCACCGGCCTGGTCGTTTCCGCCGGCGCTCCCGTTCTCCGCCAGATCCTGGCGCCACAGTTGGCGGAACCGGCCTACGACAACGCGGCATTCGCGCAACTCGTCCACGACCCCGGCGGGCTGCTCAGCGAGCTGTCGCTCACCGGGGAGTATCCGGCGGTGGCGTGGCTGGCGTACCTGTGTGCCGGCCTGGTGATCGGGCGGTTGACCCTGACCAGGATGAGAGTGGTCGTCGGGCTGCTCGTCACCGGAGCCGCGTTCGCGGCCGCGGCGCCGGTGGCATCGTGGATCCTGCTGAATCGCTACGAGGGCCTGCGGCAGATCTGGTCCACCCAGCCGAAGAGCGGGCTGAACGCGCAGGAGACCACCGAACTGCTCACCTTCGGCGGGGACGGCAGCACGCCCACCTCGACCTGGTGGTGGCTCGCGGTCGACGCACCGCACACCAGCACGCCGCTCGACCTGATCGGTACGACCGGAAGTGCGATCGCCCTGCTCGCCGTCATGCTGCTCGCGACTCGCGTCGCACGGCCCCACCCGCGACGGGCGATCTCCGTGCTGCTGGTGCCCCTCGCCGCGGCCGGCGGCATGACCCTGACCTTCTACACCGCGCACATCATGTTCATCAACTCCGACCTCGACTCCTTCGCTCCCGTATCCGGATACCTCGTGCAGGTCGTGGCTATCGTGCTGGTCGGGACCGCATGGTGGGCCACCGCGGGCCGTGGCCCCCTGGAGGGGCTCGTGACGGCGCTTTCCCGCGCCGCTCGCCGGCTGGTCCGGCGGACGAGCCGACGACGGCGCGGTCGGGCCGGCATGTCGATGTACTCACCAGCGGTGTCGGGCGCGGGCGAATACCCGGTCGACCGGCCGGCGACGGGCTGACGCGGCGATCAAGGGGGAGGCGAGCGGCATGGGACGGATCAGGTCGGCTCTGCCGCTCAACGCGCCGCCCAGGATCGGTCGACGGCGTCTTCTGGTCGGCGTCGGTGCCGCCGGCGCCCTGGCCGCTCTGGGGTGGGCCGGCATGTCGGCAGGCTCCGGGGACGGGCCGCTGGCACTCGTCTACCGGGGTCCGGCCGCCTGCTCCGGCTGCGCGGAGGCGGTCGCGGCCCTGCTCCGCGACTCGCCGGCACAGTTCCGCACGGAGTACTGCGGTCCGGACGAGCAGCGGCAGATCTCGTCGGACGTGTTGGCCGAAGCGGCGGTGTACGCGCAGCCCGGCGGCGGCGAGGTCAGGCCGGCCTGGCGCAAGCTGCGAGACCACGCCGAGCAGATCCGCGACTTCGTCGACGACGGCGGGCACTACCTCGGCTTCTGTCTGGGGGCGTATCTGGCCGCCGCCGAGCCCGGGTTCGGGCTGATCGACGGAAAGGTGGACCAGTACATCAGCACCGACGGGGCGAGCGTCGACAACACCGACGACACGATCATCCCGGTCCGGTGGCGCGGCCGCGTCCGGCACATGTACTTCCAGGACGGGCCGACGTTTCACCTGCGACCCGGGGCGTCGGGAACCGTTCTGGCGACCTACGACACCGGCGCGGCCGCCGCCGTGGTCGCCCGCTACGGCGCCGGCCGAGTGGGGCTCGTGGGACCACACCCCGAAGCCGATCGGGCGTGGTACGCCGACGCGGGGCTCACCAACCCGGACGGCATCCGCTTCGATCTGGGCCATGACCTGATCAGGAGCACGATGCAGGGCGACGGCCAGGCCCTCGGTAGGAGCTGACCCGGCGAACCCGATGCGTCCCCGGTCGGCGTGGGGACTGTCGGGCGGTGGGCCGGAGCGAACGGAGTCGCCGCCCCGTGCAACCTTCCTCATGGCGGACGCCGACATAGAGACGACCAGAGCCCACGGTCCATGCCCGCCGAACAAGAGGAGCAGGATGCGGCCCGACCTCGAACGGGAGTACGTCGAGTACGTGACAGCGCGGTTACCCCGGCTGCACCGTACCGCGTACCTCCTCTGCGCCGACGCCTTCCAGGCGGACGACATCGTCCAGGCGACGCTCACCGCCCTCTACCTCAACTGGAAGCGGGCCGCCGGCGCCGACAACCTCGACGGTTACGTACACCGGATCCTGATGCGCCGATACCTCGACGAGCGGCGGCGCGGCTGGTCGAGGGTGCTGCTCGGGGACCGGCTGCCGGATCTCCCCGTCCCCCCGGAACAGGACTTCGAGGAACGGGACGCGCTCCTGGCGGCGTTGCGTTCGTTGCCCAGGGGCCAGCGCGCGGTCGTGGTGCTGCGCTACTTCGGTGACCTGTCGGTCGAGGCCACCGCGGAGGCTCTCGGCTGCTCGGCGGGCAACGTCAAGAGCCAGTGCGCGCGGGGGCTCGCCGCGCTGCGCGAGGCGCTGGGCCCCGGGCGTCCGGTCACGATCGCACAGGGAGGGAGGGGTCGGCCATGAACGACGAACAGGAACTGCGGGACCGGCTGCGCGCGGTCGAGGTGCCGGCCAGCCGCATCGAGATCGACGGGCTGGTCCGCGCCGGCCGCCGGCGCGCCTTTCGCCGCCGCTCGGTTCAGGGGGCCGGAGGCGTGGCGCTGGCGACAGCCCTGCTGCTCACGACGCCGTCGATCCTGACGACGGCGGGCGCGCGGCCGGACGCGGCCCCGGCCGGCGCCTCGCCGGGCGCGACCAGGTCGCCGGAGCCGGCCGGCACGGACAGCGCCTTGACGGCCTCGGCCGGCCCGTGCCGGCTGAGCGAACTGCCAGTGCCGGCCGGGATGAGAAGGGTCACGGCCACCGGCGTCGACCCCACCGGCCGGTACGTCATCGGCAACGACGTCGTCGGGCAGGACTTCCGGCCGGTCCTGTGGACGGACGGGAAGCCGCAGGCGCTGCCGGTGCCCGGCAAATCGGTCCAGGTGAACGCCGTCAACGCCGCCGGCGTCGCGGTCGGCCTGGTGGAGGACGGGCCACGGGAGTACGTCTTCCGCTACGAGCAGGGTGCCTACTCGCGGCTGCGCACCCCGCCGGGGAACTGGCACGTGTACCCGACCCCCGCGATCAACGCGGCCGGCGACGTCGTCATCAACGCGGAGCCCAGCGGCAACTCCGGCGGCGAGGACAGCATCGTGCTGTTCTGGCGGGCGGGCTCGACGGAAGCGGTGAGGCTGCCGCTGCCGGACGGCGCCAACGCCTACGGCATCACCGACGACGGGACCATCGTCGGCGCGATGTACCAGGACGGCAGGGCGAAGGCGGCGTACGCCTGGGACCAGCAGGGCAGGGGCCGGAAGCTGACGGCGCCGGCCGGCCAGACCGGCGCCGGCTACGCGGCACGGGGCGACTGGGCCACGGGCGGCCTGTGGCCGTCCACATCCGCGGCGCTGTGGAACCTGCGGACCGGCGCGGTCACGCAGCTGACGGCGGACGGTCCCGGCCAGGCGGTCAACGCCTCGGGCTGGGTGGTCGCCGCCGGCACCCTCCTGCGCGACGGCACGGCGGTCGAGCTGCGGGTACCCGCCGGGCAGACCGGCCGGGCCACGGCCGTGTCCGACACGGGGCTGGTCGTGGGGCACGCCCGGACCGCCGGCGACGACGCGCAGATCCTCGGACCGCGCATGTGGCGGTGCTGACGCGACCATGAAACGGTGCGGCCGGCGGGGTGGACCTCCGCCGGCCGCGCCGTCTCCGGATCGCCGCGCCCGCAGGGTCGGGTTCAGCACGGTCGCGGGCCTGATGTCGCAGCGGATCGTCGGGCCCGGGCAGGTGTGGTCCGGCCCGGGCCCGCACCGCTAGCGATGCGAACGGCGGGTGTGGAGCAGGATGGCGATGGTGAGCAGCCCGGCGCCGACGAGACCGGTGGGGCCGAGACGGTCGCCGAGGATCCACGCCGCCAGAACCGTCCCGACGAGCGGTTCCAGCAGCGCCATCAGCGAGGCGGTACCGGCTGAGGTGCTGCGCAGGCCCCGGAAGTAAAGCGTGTAGGCGGCGGCGGTGGGCGCAATGCCCAGGAAAAGCAGCAGGGCGAGGGAAAGCCAACCAGGGTGGAAGCCCATACCGGATGTTCCTGAAGCCAGCGGAGCAAGCATGGCTGCGCCGACGGTGAAGCCGAGCCCGGTCGCGGCGAGGTCGTCGAGGTCCGCGACGGGCCGGGCGCTGACGAAGGTCATGGTGGCGAAGCCGCCCGCCGCCAGCAGTGCCAGTGCGGCTCCGGCCAGCGCACCCGAGGCGCTCCGGACGCCGGACGGTGCGCCGACGAGCAGGACCAGACCGGTCACGGCCAGTGCCAGCGTCGAGAGAACGGACGGACCGATCCGCCGCCGGCCGGTGACCCACTCGGCGATCAGGACCAGGACGGGTGACGCGCCGATGGTGAGCAGGGTGGCGACGCTCACCGAGGTGAACGAGACCGCGGCGAAGAAGCAGGCCTGGAAGAGCGCGGCGAGCATGCCGAGCACGGTGATCCGGGTCCAGGCGGCCCCACCACGCGGCAGCGGCCGCCGCGTCACCACCAGCACGACGACTATGAGGGTGCCGCCGATGGCGAGCCGGTACGCGGCCACCGCCAGCGGCGACAGCCCGGTTTCGAGGGCGAGCAGGCGGCCAGAGGGGCCACCGGCGCCCCACAGCACGCCCGCGGAGGCGAGCAACCACAGGCCGGCGGCGGAACGCCGAGCGGCGGCCACCGGGTGTTCGGAGACAAGCATGAGTAATCGCTCCTGCGACGAGAAGGAATAGGTCGCGGAAGCGGGACGTACCGAACTCAGCGATGCGTGAACCGCGCGTTCAACCCGTGTCACTGCTGAACGCGAGGAGCAGGGCCGTCCCGCTCAGGAGCGCGGCGGCCCGACGATGTCGAAGGTCCGGTGCATGATCCGAGCCTATTGCCGACTCGCCGGCGACGCCATGCATTAGCGGGCGGTGGCCGGCCGGCTCGCCGCCGTCGGCACTCGCGGCTCCCTGAGACCGGGGCGCCGACCCCCGACATGCTCAGCCGGTTGTCCCCGGTGACGGTGCCGTGGTTTCGGCAGCGGGCTCACTGGTCGGCGCCTCGGTTGGTTCGGCCGGAGGTTCGCTGGACGGGGTCCGCGACGTCGCAGAGCCGGTCGCGCCCGGCCGGTCGGTACGCGACGGTGCGGGGCCAGCAGGCGCCGGTTCCGACGTACGGGTCGCCGGCGTACCCGGGTCGCCGTCAGGGGAGGTGTTTCCCGCTGTTGTCGGTGTGTGCGGAGCGTCGCCGCCGCCGGAACCGGGACCCGATCTGCCGACGGTCGGTGTGGGCACACCGGAAGGGCCGGGCGACCACCCTGTGCGGTCGGCGAGCACCACGGCGGCTGCCGCGGTCGCCAGCAGCGCGAGGACAACGCCGGCGACCACACGCCGCAGGCCGTGTGCTCGACGAGGCGGGTCAGCGGGCTCCGGGACCGGGCGAGCCGCCGTGAGGGCGACGGCCGGCGGTCCGGCCGCAGCCGAGGCGGGACGTGTCCGCTCGGCGGCCGACCCGGCGATGACCTGCGCGGTGTCGGCCAGGGCCGCAGCGGTCGGAAATCGACGATCAGGATCCTTGGCCATCGCGGTGGCGATCAGGTCGCGGACAGCCGCCGGGACGTCGTCGGGCAGCGGGGCGGGCTCCTCCTCGAGGCGGCGCAGCGCCACAGCGATGGGGTTGTCACCGGGAAACGGGGGACGACCGGCGAGGCAGTGGTACGCCACCGCTCCGAGCGCGTAGATGTCCACAGCCGGGGTGACGGGGCTCTTGGACAGCTGCTCCGGCGCCATGTAGAGGGCGGTGCCCACCACCTGCTTGGCCGCCGTCAACTGTGTCGCGTCCGGCGACACCGCGATGCCGAAGTCGACGAGGGTGACGCGCCCGTCCGGCTGAACGATCAGGTTGCCCGGCTTGACGTCACGGTGGACCACGTTGACGTCGTGCGCGGCCTGCAGGGCGCGGGCGGTCTGCTCGACGACTGACAGCGTCTCGACGGTGCTGAGCCGGTGGGCCTCGGTGATCCGCTCCGACAGCGGCTGGCCCTCGACGTACGCCATCACGATGTAGGCGAGCCCGGCCGCGCCCGGCTGGCCCGCTTCGCCGTAGTCGTAGACCTCCGCGACTCCGGGATGCCGCAGCGCCGCCATCGCCCGCGCCTCCCGCCGGAAGCGTTCCCGGGCGCTCGCCTCGGTCATCACCCGGCTGTGCAGCACCTTGACGGCCACGTTCCGGTTCAGCGTCTGGTCGACAGCGCGCCACACCTCACCCATGCCGCCGGCGGCGATCCGATCCGTCAGGCGATAGCGGTCGCCGATGAGATCTCCCACGTCTGGCATTCCGGTACCCGTACCCCGGGCGTTCGTCTTTCAAGCCACCACCCCGGGCAGTTGGACTGAGGGCGGGCCGGGCGGTGTGAGATCCATCGCCGGCGGGAAGGCGCGGCTGAGCTGGGGCGTTGCCCGGGACATGCCGGAGACGGATGTGGTGGTTGTCGGGGCCGGACAGGCGGGGCTGTCCAGCGCGTACCACCTGCGTTCCTCCGGTCTCGACTTCGTCGTCCTGGACGCCGACCCGGCGCCCGGCGGGGCCTGGCAGCACCGGTGGCCGACCCTCCGCATGGCGACCGTGCACGGGATCTTCGACCTACCCGGCATGCACTTCACGCCCCCGCCGCCGGACGCACCCGCCGCGGACGCGGTGCCGGCCTACTTCGCCGCGTACGAGCGGGACTTCGGGATCGACGTGCGCCGGCCGGTCGCCGTCACGGCGGTCCGGAACGCCGACGACGGACGACTCCTCGTCGAATCGGACCAGGGCACCTGGACCACCCGGGCGCTGATCAACGCCACCGGAACGTGGACCAGGCCGTTCGTGCCGTACTACCCGGGACAGGAGACGTTCCGCGGGCGGCAGCTGCACACCGCCCACTACCGGGGTCCGGCGGAATTCGCCGGAAAGCGGGTGGTCGTCGTCGGGGGCGGCGCGTCCGCCGTGCAGCTCCTGGTCGAGATCGCCGATGTCGCGGCGACGACGACCTGGGTCACCCGCCGGCCGCCGGTGTTCCGGGACGGGCCGTTCACGCCGGACCGCGGGCGCGAGGTGGTCGCCACGGTGGACGCGCGGGTACGCGCCGGCCTGCCCCCGGGAAGCATCGTCAGCGCGTCCGAGCTGGCGTGGACACCGCAGCTGCGCGAAGCCCGGGAGCGTGGTCTCCTCCGGCGCCGGCCGATGTTCGACCGGATCGTCCCCGGCGGCGTCCGGTGGCGCGACGGCACGGCCCAGGACGTGGACGTCATCCTCTGGTGCACCGGCTTCCGTCCGGCGCTCGACCACCTGGCCCCGCTCCGGCTGCGCGGACCCCGCGGCGGCATCGTGATGGACGGCACCCGGGTGGTCGCCGACCCTCGGATCCACCTGGTCGGCTACGGGCCGTCGGCGAGCACGGTCGGCGCGAACCGTGCCGGGCGGGCAGCCGTCCGCGAGCTGCGGGCGCTCCTGGCGGCACCCGCCCCGGTGTGACCGACCCTCGCGCTGCTGCTGCCCTGTGCCGTATAAGCGGCCCCGGGCATTCCGGCGGACCGGGAGAATGGGCGAGTCATGAACTTCCTGACCATCCTGCCGCTGGCCGTGGTGATGGTCGCCGGGACGCAGTTGGTCGCGGCGGTGCTCCTCGCCTCGGCGAACCGGCCGCGGGCCGCGTCGCTCGGTTATCTCGGCGGCGCCGGAGCCGCGGTCGTCGGCGGGGTGACGCTGAGCTGGCTGGTGACCAGGATGTTCCGTGGCCCCACGGCGGAGGCCGCGACGGACGTCGCCCGGTTCGACAGGACAGCGAGCCGGATCGACTGGGTGGTGCTGGCACTGTTGGTGGTCCTGGCGGTGATCGTCTACCTGCGGCGACGGGAGACCGGCCCGCCGCGATGGGTGGGCCGGCTCCAGCGGGCCGGGCCGAAGGACGCCGTACGGGCCGGGGCGCTGCTCATCATCACCGCCCCGACCGACGATCTGACCATGGCGGCCGTGGGCGCGAGCGCCGCCCGGCACGACCTGGCATGGTGGCACCTGCTGCCGTTCGTCCTGCTGACGCTCGTGCTGCTCGCCCTGCCCCTGCTCACCCTGCTGCTGGCCGGTCGACGCGCGGACCACGCGCTGCCGCGGATCCGGACCTGGGGGAACCGGCACGGCTGGGTGATCAGCGAGGTGGTGATCGCGTTCTTCGCGCTGGTCACGGTGGTCGATCTTGCCGAGGTGACCCGGTAGCGGTGCGCTGCCGCGCGGCTCGGCTCATCGTCGGGCTGCCGCGATGACCGCATCGGAACGCCGCCCACGAGGCGACATTATCGATGTCGATGGATATGGAGCGGCTGTACCGGCGCTGTATCACCGCACTGGAAAGTTTCTCCCGAGTCGACGTACCTGCACACGGACCGACAAGGAGAGATTCATGGCCCGTCTCGCGCGACCGGGAATCGGCAAGAAGGTCGCCACCATAGCGGGGCTGACCGCCGCGCTCACCGCAGCCGGCGGCATCGTCGCCGCACCCGCCTCGGCGGGCATCAGCTGCCCGGTCGGCGCGCACTGCGTCTTCTACTCCGACTTCAGCAGTGCGAAACACGAGTACTTCGTGAGCGACAACGACTTCGCGAACGACTACTTCAACAAGGGCGGTGCCTCGGGCAAGGGCAGCCTCGTGAACAACAACGTGTGGGCGGCCAGCAACTCGACAAGCACCGACTACTACAGCCTCTACTACTACTCGCCCTACAAGTACGGGGGCCTGGTGTTCTGCGTCCAACCGGGCAGCCAGGTCAGCTCGTCACAGCTCAGCAGCAACGGCACCCCGGGCGACGGCGTCGGCCAGCGCGACGAGGCGAGCTCGGTGGACATCCGGTCGCAGGGATGGATCCCCGGCGGATGCTTCTGAGGCGCGGCCGACGATCTGACCGGTCACGAGGTTTGCCGGCGTCGGTTCGTCTCTGGTCCGGCGTCGCGGTCGCGTGCCTGCTCCTGGCGGTGGTCGGTGTCCTGAGGGGCACCGACCGGCCGTCAGGAGCCCCCGCGCGCGCCGGACTGTCTCCGGTTGACCTGCACCAGCTTCCGCCGATCTACCGCCTGACCTACGGCCGGACCGATTCCGGTGCGCGCATCCACGCGGCCCGCCAACAACTGGTGGGTGGCTGCATGGCCCGCCACGGCTTCGCCTATCCGACGGCACCGGCGGCGCCCGCGGCGGGCGGTGAGGAGCTGTGGCCGTTCCCCTTCGGGCTGGAATCGCTGGCGCAGGGCGGTGGAGCGGAGAAGGCGCCGCAGCCGGCAGAGGAACGCCGCGGTGAGCCCTATGTCCGGGCGCTGTACGGCGACCCGGAGAAGCGGCTCACGGCGCGCGGTGGTCAACTGGAGGTGTCCCGGCCCGCGACGGGATGTCTGGCCGAGGCGGACCGGCGGCTTCTGGGGGACGGCCAGATCCGCCGGATGCAGCTGACGCTGCTCCTGCACGAGGCCGAGCAGACCGCACGGAACCGGCTCGACCAGGACGCCGCCTTCCGGGAACTGACCGCGCGCTGGCAGCGCTGCATGACCGGGGCCGGATTCCCCGCACCCGACCCGCGCCAGCTGATGCGATCGCTGCCCGCCGGTGCCGGCACCGCGGCGGCGCCCGCTGCCGAGGCCGACATCCGCTGCAAGCGTGAGGTCGACTACCTGCCCGCGGCCTATACCGGACTGGCGCGGTACCAGCAGGAGATCCTGGACGGTGAGCCGAGTCTGGCCCGCGACTGGGCGATGCTCCAGGAGCGCCAGGACACGGTGGCCCGAAGCGTACTCGAGCCAGGTCCCGGCGCTTCGTCAGCCGCGGCGGGAGGTCGGGTCGCCGGGGGCGCATGACAGGTGGCTCAGGGTCCGGACCCGCTCAGTCTCTCCCGGAGCGGGTGCGGTCCGGTCTGCCCGAGCTCGGTGAGGATCCGCAGCGCGGTGCGCCAGGCCGTCTCCGCCCGGCCGTGGTCACCGGCGGCGTGGTGGCTGTCGCCGAGGCGTTGGAGCACCGCTGCCTCGCTGTGTCGGTCGGCGAGCTGTCGCCACCGGGTCACCGACTCCTGGTACGCGTCGACGGCCGCACTGTGCTCCTCGAGAAGGTGGTGGGCGTAGCCGATGCTGTCCCACGCGAGCGCCGCGCCGTACCGGTCGCCCAGCTCCCGCATGAGCTCCAGCGCCGACTGGCAGGAACGCATCCCGTCGCGGGGACGGCCGAGGACGCACTGGTACCAGCCGACCGCGTTGAGGGACTTGGCCTGCCCCGAGCGGCTGCCCGCGGCCCGGAACAGCTCGAGCGAGCGTTCGGCGTCCCGCAACGCCTCCTCCTGGCGGTCCTCGCGTTCGAACAGCAGTGCCCGGTTCAGATGGCTGTGCCCGCGACCGACGTCGTCGCCCACCGAGTCGAACAGGTCGATGGCCCGCTCGTAGTGCGCGTGGGCCTCGTCGTGCCGGCCCAACCAGGTCTCGGCTCCGGCGAGGCAGTGCAGTGAGTGCGCCTGCGCGAGCGGGTCGCGCAGGCGCACCGTGGCCGAGACGCCGAGGGCCAGGAGCGCGGCGCACTCCTCCCAGAGCCCGCACCGGTCCAGGTAGGTGAAGAGCGACCACGCCAGCCGCCAGGTGTGGGTGTCGTGCCCCGCCGCCGCGGCGTGCTGCGTCGCGGCGAGCAGCGCGGGAAGCTCGGCGCCGAACCAGGCCAGCGCCGACTCATGGTCGGTGATCGCGGCGCGGGTGACGCCGGCCGCTGCCGGCGGCAGGGCGACCGGGTGGCGGTGCGGGTAGAGCAGCAGCGCGCCGGTGTACGCGGAGTGCACGTAGTGGTCGAGCATCCGCACGGTGGCGGCGTGCCGCTCGTGGTCTCCGTCAGCCGCGTACGCCAGCTCGAGGGCGTAGGCGTGCAGCAGGTTGTGGGCGGTGTGGAGGTCGGGCGATCGCTCGACGACCAGGTGCGAGTCGACCAGCTCGCCGAGCAGCGGGCGGACCTGTGTTTGGGACGTGCCGGCGAGGCTCGCCAGGGCCGGCGTGGAGACGTCCGGGCGTGGGTGCTGTCCGAGCAGCCGGAACAGCCGGGCCGCGCCCGGGCTGAGGCCCTGATACGACCAGGAGAAGACCGCCCGTACATCCGTGACCGGGTCGCCGTTGGTGAATCCGCTCAGGCCGTCGCCGACGTCGGCGAGCTCGGCCGCGAGTACGGACAACGGAGCCCGTGGGCGCGCGGCGGCGCGGGCGGAGACGACGGCCAACGCCAGTGGCAGCTGACCCGACCGCGCGATGATCTCATTTGCCGCGTCGGGTTCGGCGAGCACGCGTGCGACGCCGATGCGGTGGGCGATGAGGTCACGCGCCTCAGCCGGCTCGAGCGGGTCGAGGGGGACCAGGCGAGCATTGTGGGACGTGACGAGCGCGGACAGCTGGTGCCGACTGGTCACGAGTGCGAAGCAGCCGGCCGCACCGGGCAGCAGTGGGCGGACCTGTTCGGCGTTCCGCGCGTTGTCGAGCAGCACCAGCACCCGCCTGTCGGCGAGGAGGCTGCGATAGAGGCGGGAGCGCGCCTCCAGGCCGTGAGGGATCATCTCCGGCGTCACCCCGAAGGCGTCCAGGAACCCGCCCAGCGCCTCGGCCGGGTCCGTCGCGTCGCCGGCCGGGTCGAAGCCGCGCAGGTTCACGTACAGCTGGCCGTCGGGGAACTGGTGGGCGGCCCCGTGTGCCCAGTGCACCGCCAGCGACGTCTTGCCGACGCCGGCCATGCCCGTGACGACGGCGACCGCGACCGGCGCGGCAGCCACCGGGTCCGGGGCTGGAAGCAGCTCGTCCAGGTCCTTGAGCGAGGCCTCACGGCCGGCGAAGCCGGAGACGTCGGCCAGCAACTCCCGTGGCACCGGCCTCGCGGAGTCACGTCCCACCGCGAGAGCCGTCGGGGGCGAGGTCACCGGTCCGGGTGTGGCGAGCCGCGCGTCGTGCCGGAGGATCTGCTCGTGCAGGCGGCGGAGTTCGGGACCCGGTTCGACGCCGAGCTGCTCCCCGAACCGGACCCGCGCGTCGTGAAAGGCCCGCAGCGCCTCCGCCTGGCGCCCCGCCCCGTAGAGCGCGCGCATCAGCGCGGCCACCATGCTCTCCCGGAACGGGTGCGCCCGGACGAGATCGAGGAGCACGTTGATCACGGCGGTCGACCGCCCGAGGGTGAACTCCGCGCCCGCCCACAGCTCGTACGCCGCGAGCCGCTCCTCCTCGAGCCGCGCCGCTTCGTTCGCCAGCTCGCCGCAGTCGCCGAACTCGGCGTACGCCTCCCCGTGCCACAGGTCCAGCGCGGCGCGCAGCACGCGGCTGGCCCGTTCCGGGTCACCGTCGGCGAGCGCCGCGCCGCCGGCCGCGGCTCCGCTCCGGAACTGGGCGACGTCGAAGTCGCCCCCGGTCAGGATCGCGTAGCCACCCGACCGGCTCGGAAGCCGTTCGGCGCCGACGGCGCCGCGCAGCCGGTGCACGTACTGGTGGAGGTTGCGTCGCGCGGACGGCGGCTCCGGCCCATGCCACACCATGCTGAGCAACCATTCCGTGGTCACCGGCTGGTCTGCCCTCGACAGGAGCGCCGCCAGCATGAGCCGGGGCTTGTACGCGGCCCCGATGGGCACGGGTTCGTCTCCACGCATCACGCGCAGCGGCCCCAACGTCTGGAATCGCATCGGCCCCCGCTCATCGGCGCACGTTGATCAGAATACAGGGGCTGCGGCACGGGTGGAGCGGCCCGCCGACGCCTGCTCGGTCCGCGGCGAAGCCCGTCTGTCGCGAGCGCGGGGGCGCGGGACGCGAGCCGGAGACACCGGCGGCCAGGCGGCTCGCGGCCGTCGCGTCAGGGCCGGTCGAGGCTGCGGTCGCCGGAGCGCAGCGCGACCTCGCGCGCCTCCCGGGCCCGGGCCGCTCCGCCCGGCAGGTCACCGCCGCGGATGGCGACCCGGGCCAGGCTGTACCGGGCCTCCACCTCGCCCGCCGGGTTGGCCGCCCGGGCGCGCTCGATCTCGGCCTCGCCCATGCGCACCACGGCGTCGCTGTCACCCCGGCGGAACGCCGAGCGCACCATGTCAGTGAAGGTCACGGCTCACCGCCCGCGTACGCACCCAGTCGAGGACGGGCTGGGCGACCTCACGCCAACCGCTGTCGAAGACGAGGGAGTGGCCGCGATCGCCGAACGCCCGGTACTCGGTGTTGTCGCCCGGACGGTAGAGCTCGGCCGCCTGCCGCGCCACCACCTCGGGGATGGTGTGATCCCGGCCGCCGCCGACGATCAGCAGCGGCCCCCGGCGGCGGTCGTCGAGGTCGACGGCGACCGGCGACGCCGGGTCCTTCTTCGCCGCGGTCAGGTCGAAGATCGGCCGGCCCGGGCCGGGGATCGCCCATCGGTCGTAGAGCTGGTCGGACTCCTCCCGGCTGACCGCGTTGCCGAAGGCGTACCGGAACTGGCGGCGGCTCAGCATCACCGCGCGGTCGCGGTTGGCCTTGCGGTACAGCACCGGCAGCGCCGACCAGACCTGCGAGAACGGCAGCGCCTTCACGCCCTTGATCGGAGCCGGGTCGATCGCGACCGCGGCGCGGGCGACGCCTGAGGCGAGCAGCTTCTGGGCGATGAGACCGCCGAACGAGTGCCCGATCACGATCGGGGGCTCGCCGAGCCGCGCGATCCGCGCGAAGTGATCGGCGACCTCGCGGACGCCGTGACCGGCGACACGCTGCGGCTGCTGTCGGGTCTGGGCAACGGTCTCGCCGTCACCCGGCCAGCCCGGCGCCTCCGCCTCGAACCCGGCCGAGCGGAAGAGGTCGAGCCACGGATCCCAGGCGCGGGCGTGGATCCAGAGGCCGTGCACGAAGAGGACGCGAGTCGCCACGAAGTACTCCCAAGAGCAAGAGAAAGAACGGTCGTTCTTCCAGGAGGCCGAACACTAGCCGCACTGTCGACGGCTCGGCAAGTTATCCGCATCACGAGAGAAAGAACGGTCGGTATCGCGGGTAGGATGGAGCCATGGCGAGCACCAGAGGATCAGCGCCCCGCGACCAGCTCCTCGCGACGGCGAGCCGGCTGTTCTACAGCGACGGCATCAACAGCGTCGGGATCGATCGTGTCCTCCAGGAGGCCCGGGTCACCCGCGCCACCCTCTACCGGCATTTCGCCGGCAAGGAGGCGCTCGTCGTGGCGTACCTCGACCGCGAGGACCAGATGATCCGGTCACTCTGGGACGAAGGGCTCGGCCGGGCCGTCTCCGCCGACCACGCACTGGAGCTGGCCATCGAAGGGATCGCCGAGGACGCCTACCGGCACCACACGCGCGGTTGCCCGTTCATCAAGGCTGCCGGCGAGTTCCCCGACCCCGGCAGCCCGGTGCGGCAGGTGATCAACAAGCACCGCGCCTGGTTCCATGCCGAGTTGCGGCGCCTGCTCGCCGATGCCGGCCGTGACGACGTGGACGCCAGGGCCGAGACCCTCGCCATGCTGCGCGACGCCCTCATGATCGGCTGCTTTCTCGACGATCCGGACATCACCCGCCGCGCGTTCGTCCGCAACGCGCGCCAGGTGGCCGGCCTGCGCTGAGCGAAGGGTCGCCGCGCCAGGAGGCGCGCGGGACGGTCCCCGCCGTCTCGCTGATCGCACCCGGCCACTCTGCCGTCACTGTTAGCGTTCAGCGGTGCCCGCAGGTCCCGAGGAGGCCCGGCAGAGCGGCCCGGAGCCCCAGCTCGCCGACACCGGTCGGCTGGCGGCGTTCAGCGACGGTGTCTTCGCCATCGTCATCACCCTGCTCGTGCTGGACCTCCGGGTGCCGGAATACCACGAAGGCGAGCTGCTGGCATCGCTCGGCAGGGAGGCCCCGGCCTACCTGGCGTTCGTGGTGTCCTTCATCTACATCGGCGTCCTCTGGCTCAACCACCACGCACTGCTCCGGCTGGTCCGCGGCACCACCCTCGCACTCAACTGGATCAACATCGCCATCCTGTTCGGCGTAGTGATCATCCCGTTTCCGACCGCCGTCCTGGCCTCGGCGCTCGTCGCCGGCGACACCGACGACCTGCGGGTGGCCGTCGTCATGTACGCGCTCGCCGCCGCGCTGATGTCGGCACCCTGGCTGGTGTTCTTCGGCTACCTACGCCGCCATCCGGCGCTGCGCGCGACCCACATCGACCAGGACCACGTTCGCGCGCAGGAGGCTCGCCCGATCACCGGTCTCGTTCTCTACGGATTGACCGGGCTGCTCGCGCTGTTCGTGAACCCGCTCGTCGGCCTCCTCGGCATCATCGTGATGATCATCTATCACGGTGTCACCAGCGAAGGCCTCCCCGGACGGCGAAGGACCGCACCGCCGAGGAACTGACAGCGGCGTTCCTCGCCGTGACAGACCGATCAGTGGCGGTGGACCCGGCAGGTGACCGCCGCCTCTGGTGACTGCGGTGCGGCAGCGGGTTCGGCCGGCCCGGCGTCAGGCGGAGCCGGCCAGCCCGTGGAGACCGAGGAGACCCGGGACCGGGACATGGCCGAGTGCGCGGCCGGTGGCGGGATCGTGCCAGCTCACCGCGTCCCGCTGGCCCACGTAGAGTCGGCTGCCGTCGCGGCTCGGCACGAGACCGGAGACCGGCTCGCGTACCTGCCAGTCCAGCCTCCCGGTCAGGCGGGTGAGATCGACTGCCCGGACCGTCGTACCGGCGGCCAGGAAGAGGCGGTCGGCACTTGCGGCGGCGTGTGCGGCGCCCGTGCCGCGGGCCTGCGGAACGGTCCGGCGTACCGTCAGTTCCTCGGTGGAGATGTCCGCGACGGTGCCCGACGAGACGTCGGTGACGAGGAGCCGTGCTCCGTCGGGGCTCATCGCCATGGCGTGGCCGGCCGCGGTCGCCTCGCCGAACGGGTGCGGCAGGTCGATGCAGTACGCCCAGCGCTCCCGCAGGTGCAGGGTGTGGACGAACGCGTGCGCGTTGCCGGGCCGACCGCTGACCAGGTCCCGGGTGTGCTGGTGGCCGGGCTGGTGGGTGTAGAGCGTGTAGAGGACGGTGCGGTCCGGGGCGAGCACCGCCTGGCGCCCGTCGCCGCGCATCTCCTCCTCGGCGCCGGGCGGCACCGCCGCCTTGTCGCGGGTGGACAGCGGGCCGGGCGTGCCGGTGGCCAGGTCGACGACCCGGACCCGGTAGCGGTCGGGCGCGGTCGCCGGGAGCCACTCGAGGACGAACAGCCCCGTGCGGTCCGCGGTGAACGCCTCCGGAACGACGTTGCCCCGCAGGTCCACACGGTGGCGCACCCCGTTGACGTCGGCGACCAGCACCGGCGTCGTCTCCCGCCCCGGTGGGCGACCGCCGTTCACCGTCACGCCGGTCGGGGTGAGCGCCACCCCGGTGCCCTCGGCCGAGACCGCCTGCGGCACCCACCGTCCGGGCAGCACGGCCTTCGCTGAGGTGTCGCCGGTCGGGGTGTGGATCCGCCAGCAGGCGGTGTCCGGGCCCTCGGGAGCGCTGGCGAACACCCACGTGCCGTCCGCGGTGGCCACCGCGCGGGGGATCGTCCGCCGGTCGGTCCCGCGCAGCAGGCCCAGCCCCGCGTCGACCTGGACGAGCAACGGATCGGGAACGGTGACGGCCGGTGTGGCGGTCCGGCCCCGGGCCGGCTCGCAACCGGCCAGCGCGGCGGCGCCGGCCCCGGCGAGCAGGGTCAGGATGCGGCGACGCGAGATGGTGACGGTCATGCCCGGGTGACACCCTCGAGGCCGTCGAAGTTCCGTGCCACGACGGTGGAACCCGCGCGGCGCGACCGGTGTCATGAGGGTGATCGAAGCGGAGGTCTCCACTGGACGACGACGAGCTTGTGACCCGCGCTCGCGCCGGTGACCTGGAGGGGTACGAACTCCTGGTCGCCCGGCACACCGCGTCCGCGTACCGGACGGCGGTGCTGCTCGGCGCGGGTTCGGACGCGGAGGACGTCATCCAGGAGGCGTTCGTGAAGGGCTTCCGCAACCTGTCCCGTTACCGCGGCGAGTCGTCCTTCCGGTCGTGGCTGCTCGCGATCGTCGCCAACGAGACCCGCAACCTGCACCGGTCCCGCAGCCGCCGCGACGGCCTCGTCCTGCGGGCCGCGACGGCGGATCCGGGGTCGGCGGTCGGCGAGGACGGCGCGGTCGGCGGGGTGCTCGCCGCCGAGCGCCGGGCCGCGCTGGTGGCGGCGCTGCGTCAGCTGCCGGTGAAGGACCGCGAGGTGATCGTGTGCCGGTTCCTTCTCGACCTGACCGAGGAGGAGACGGTGACGACGCTCGGCTGGCCCAGGGGCACGGTGAAGTCACGGACCTACCGGGCGCTGGCCAAGCTGCGCGGCCTGCTCGACCGCGAGGAGGTGCGCCGTGGATGACCTCGAACGCGAGCTGCGGGACCTCGCCACCTGGCTGGAGACACCCGACGTCCCCGACGTGACCGCCCGGGTCCGCGCCCGGCTCAGCACGCCGGCACGCCGGCGACGCCGCTGGCGCCACTGGCTCGCCGCGGCACTGGCGGCCCTGCTCGTCGCGCTGCTGCCACCGGGGCGGGCCGCCATCGCCGACGCCGTGGCGGGACTGCTGCGCTTCTCGGGGATCGTCATCGACACCACACCGGCGCCGCTGCGGCCCACCGGCGTGCCGTCGCCGTTGCCGGCGCAGACGCCCGCATCCCATGCCGAGGCGCAGCGGCACCTGCGCTTCCCGATCCGCGTACCGGCCGAGCTCGGCGCCCCGGAGCAGGTGCTGGTCGCCGACCCGGACGGCACCGGGGCGTACCGGGTGGTGACGCTGCTCTACCGCGGCGGTGACCTGCGCCTCGACGCCTTCGACGGTCACCTCGACCCGGTCTTCCACAAGCAGCTCGGTGGGCCGGGTGTGGAGTGGGTGGAGGTCGACGGCGACTTCGCCGTCTGGATCGGCGGCCCGCACGAGCTGGCCTACGTCGACCGCACCGGCAAGGTCCGCGTGGAGACCGCGCGCCTCGCCGCGGCCACGCTGATCTGGGAGGACGCCGGTGTCAGCTACCGGCTGGAAGGCGATCTCACCCGCGACGAGGCGATCGGGATCGCCGCGTCCCTGGACTAGGCGCGTATCGCGCCAGGCGACAGCGGTCGCCGCCGGGGGAGGAACCTGAGCTGCCCCACCGGTGTCGTCAGGGCACGGGTGCCGCCGGCCGGCACCGACCTCGGTCCGGAGGTGCGGGATGGGTTCCTGGAGCAGGCTCCTGCTGGCGTCGGTGGTCCTGCTGACGGGCTGCACCACCGCGGGGCGGTCCGCCACGCCGGCCTCCCCGTCGGTGAGCGCGACCGGCTGTGCGGCCCGGGTCGAGGCGGGCCGGCTGCCCGACTGGGCGGACGCCGGGTTCAGCGGGGACGCCCGCGTCCCGCACGTGTTCGGTGCGCAGGGCGAGATCGTCGCCGTGCTGTTCGGTCAGCCGTTGACGGTCGGCCGGACCGAGGGGCCCGCCAACAAGATCCTCTGGGTGGCCCGGCCGGCGGCGACGCCGTCGGCCGACCCGGCCTCGCCGGCCGCCCTCGTCATCACCGCGACGCTGGACGGCACCACGACCCGGGTGACCCGGGAGGTCACCGGCGGCCCCGGCCCGTCCATCGTCGACCTGCCGCGGGCCGGCTGCTGGCACCTCGACCTCAGCTGGTCCGGACGCACCGACACCATGGACCTCGTCTACGCCGCCGCCTGACCACGGGTGCGTTCCCGACCGGACCCGCGGCGCGACCTCCGTGCGTTGACCTGGCAGCGCCCTCCCGGACGCCGAGTTCGCCGCCGCGCCGGCCAGGATTCACGGGCGTCGCCGGGTCCGGGCCGGCCCCGGGCGTGCCCTCGCGGCGCATCGTGCATGTCCGGCAGGTTCGCAGGGTATTCGGTGGTGGTGACCACACCTGAGCAGAGACGGCAGCAGGAGGACGCGCTCGAGACCGGCGCGGAGTATCAGGACGCCGAGGGGCGTCGCACCAGGGACGCGGCCGCGGGTGCCGCGCACGCCGACAGTGAGGCCGACCGCAACGCCGAGCACCTGAGGCGCGGCGAGGTCGGTCCGGGCGTACCGGAGGAGTAGGCCCTCCCGGTCGGGCTGCTGGAGTGCCGCCCCGGGGAGTGCGACGATGGCTGTCACGATGCCGGCATCCGGACGGAGGACGGTCATGGCGCGGGACAGCGAGCGACCGGCGCGGCCGGCGGGACCCCACCGCCTCCACGACGTCCGTCTGCACCTCCTCGCCGTGGTGATCTTCGGGCTGCTCGCCTGGTCGGGGATCGACGGGCTCGACCGTGAGGTGGCCGGGCTGGCCGTGCCCTCGCTGATCGTCGGGTCGGCCGGCGTCGTCCGGGCGATCCTGGCGGTCGCCGGAATCCTGCCGGCCATCCGGCCGGCGGTCCGGGCGTGCCTGGTGCTGGCCGCCGTGGTCGCCCTGACGACCGGGTACGTCCTCGCCCCGAGCGGGATGGACCGGGGCTTCGTCATCGCGGTGGACGCCGTGCTCGCCGGCGCGCTGGCCGCCTACGCGTTCCTGGGCGAGCCGCCGCGCGCGGTCGCCGGGATCCGGTGACCCCGCCGGCCGGCCCGCCCGGACCCGGTCGATCCCAGGAGCCACGAAATCCTCCCGCCGGAAGCGGATCCGCCGCCGCTCCTCGGCGTTCGGCGTGCACCAGTGCCCCCGGCGGTGA
>NZ_JBSSLX010000042.1:0-36034 GCF_053890995.1 Micromonospora sp. I033
CGGTCGGTGAGGTGCAGGATCAGCGCCGCCACCACCTGGTCGCAGACCGGGTCGGCGATCTCGTCGGCGAAGGCCAGCAGGGCGGACCTCGCCAGCCAGCCGGCCTGGAGGCCCGGGAGCCCGCTCCCGTCCCGCAGCCCACGCCGGCGGCGCCGCCCGCGCCGCCGGTGCCGCAGCCGACACCGGCGGCCGCCGAGCCCGGGCCGGCGGCGTCGGGCCCGCCCGATTCCGTCGTCCGGACCACCGATCCGCTGGACCTGGCCCGGTCCGGCCGGGCGGAGCACCGGCGGGGCGGTGGCCGGGCCTGGCAGGTGCTGATCGGCGGTGCCGCCGTGCTGATGCTGCTCGCGCTCACCGGGCTGGCCGTCGCCGCCCTGCTGGAGGACCGCACCGCCACGCCGCCGGCCAGCCAGCAGAGCAGCCAGCCGGTGGTGGAGCAGTCCGCCGCGGCCGACGGGACCGACCTGGACTCCCGGGACACCGACCAGGCGGCGCTCACCGCCAAGGAGGTCTTCCCCGGCCAGCAGCTGGTGGTGACCGACGGGCAGCCGGCGTACCGGGTGCTCAAGACGCACTCCAGCGCCAGCTGCGCGGTGGCAACCAGCGGTGAGATCGCCGACCTGCTGGTCCGCCTCGGCTGCAACCAGGTGGTCCGGGCCACCCTCCGCTCCCCCGACGGCGACCACCTGCTCACCGCCGGCCTGTTCAACCTGACCGACGTGGCCAGCGCCCAGCGGGCGCGCGACCGGATCCGGCCGATGCTGGACGAACGGCAGGGCCGGTTCCGGGGCATGGCGGCGAGCGAGGACACCGAGGCGGTGGCGACGGCCGCCGCCCGGGTCGGCTGGCAGGTCCGCGGCCACTACCTCGCCTACTGCGTGGTCACCCGGGCCGACGGGGAACGGATCAGCTCCGGCGACACCAAGGCCCGCGAGATCATGTACGACATGATCGAGGTCTACCTGAACCGGACGGTGCTGGAGCGCCGCGCCAACGGCGGAGTGGCCAGCCAGCCGACCGACGGCCCGACCGATGGCACCACCGGTCAGGACGGCGCCGGCAACTGAGCCCCACCACCACGGCCCGTCGTCCCCGTCCGGGGGCGGCGGGCCGTTCCACTGTGCTCAGCCCTCGGCCACCGGCACCCGGAGGCGGCGGGTGAGGTCGGCGCGGCGGGCGTACTCGGCCGGATCGGCCGGGTAGCCGACCTCGACCAGGGCCAGCCCGTGCGCGGGCGCCACGGTCACCTCGCTGGAGCGTTCCCGACGGCTCAGCAGGCTGGCCGGCCACTCGACCGGCCGGCGGCCGTCCCCGGCGACCAGCATGGCGCCGACCAGGCTGCGCACCATGTTCTGGCAGAACGCGTCGGCCCGCACCGTGGCGACCAGGATCCCGTCCGGGTCGCGCCGCCAGTCCAGCCGGGTCACCTCGCGCAGCGTGGTGGCGTTCTCCTTGCGCCGGCAGTACGCGGCGAAGTCGTGCTCCCCCACCAGCCCGGCCGCGGCGGCGTTCAGCGCCGCCAGGTCCAGCGGCTTCGGCCAGGCCAGGGTGTCGGTGCGGCGCAGCGGCTCGGCGCCCCACGGCGCGTCGGTCACCCGGTACTCGTAGCGGCGGAAGGTCGCCGAGAAGCGGGCGTCGAAGTCGGCCGGCACCTCGCTCATGGCGCGGACCCGCACGTCGGGCGGGAGCAGCCGGGCGAGCCGGCGCAGCAGCCTCCCGTCGTGCTGCCGCCAGACCTCGGCCGGCAGGTCGAGGTGGCAGACCTGGCCGGTGGCGTGCACGCCGGCGTCGGTGCGGCCGGCCACGGTCAGCCCGGTCGCGGTGCCCGCGCCGAGGACCAGGTCCAGCGTCTGCATGAGCACCCCGGCGACCGTGCGCCGGGTGGGCTGGGCGGCCCAGCCGGAGAAATCGGTGCCGTCGTACGAGACGTCCAGCCGCAGCCGGGTCCGCTCGTCCACCTCGTACCTCCTCAAGCCGTCGGGCCCGGCACCCCGCGCGGGGGTACCGGGCCCGACGTTGCGGCCTGTGCTCAGGCCTTGTCGTTCTCGGCGGCCTCGTCGCTGTCCTCGCGGGCGGCGGCGGTGTCACCGGAGGCCGAAACCGGAGCGTCGGCGTCCTGGTCGGCGGCCTCGCTGGAGCGCGGGGCCTCCTCGGCCGGGGCCAGGGCCTCGACCTTGTCCTGCTGCGCGGCCTTGCGGGCGGCGGTCTTCTTGTTCGCCTTCGGCTCGGCGACCTGAAGCTCCTCCACCAGCTCGATGATCGCCATCGGAGCGGCGTCACCCTTGCGCGGGCCGGTCTTCACGATCCGGGTGTAGCCACCGTTGCGGTTGGCGTACCGGGGCGCGATCTGGTCGAACAGGGCGTAGACCACGTCCTTGTCCTTGACGACGCCCGCCACCCGACGCCGCGAGGCGAGGTCGCCGCGCTTGGCCTTGGTGATGAGCTGCTCGGCCAGCGGACGCAGCCGCCGGGCCTTCGTCTCGGTGGTCTGGATCTTGCCGTGCTGGAACAGCGCGGTGGCCAGGTTGGCCAGCATCAGCCGCTCGTGCGCGGGGCTGCCGCCGAGGCGGGGGCCCTTGGTGGGCGTGGGCATGCTTGGTGCTCCTCAGGTGTGGCGGCAGCGCGGACTAGAGCTGCTCGGTCTCGCGGTAGTCGTCGGTGTCGTAGTCGGCCTCGCCGAAGGCGTCCACGACGTGCGCCGGGTCGAAGTTCGGAGCCGAATCCTTCAGCCCCAGGCCCATCCCGGCGAGCTTCATCTTGACCTCGTCGATCGACTTCTGGCCGAAGTTGCGGATGTCGAGGAGGTCGGCCTCGGTACGCCCGATGAGCTCACCAACGGAGTTGATGCCCTCGCGCTTGAGGCAGTTGTAGGAGCGGACGGTGAGGTCCAGCTCCTCGATCGGCAGAGCGAGGTCGGCCGCCAGCTGCGCGTCCTGCGGGGACGGCCCGATGTCGATGCCCTCGGCGGTCTCGTCCAGCTCCCGGGCCAGCCCGAACAGCTCCACCAGCGTCGAGCCGGCCGAGGCCAGCGCGGTGCGCGGGCCCATCGACGGCTTGGTCTCGACGTCGATGATCAGCCGGTCGAAGTCGGTCCGCTGCTCGACACGGGTCGCCTCGACGCGGTAGGTCACCTTGAGCACGGGCGAGTAGATCGAGTCGACCGGGATGCGGCCGATCTCGGCGCCCGCCTGCTTGTTCTGCGCCGCCGTGACGTAGCCACGACCCCGCTCGACGGTCAGCTCCATGTCGAGCCGGCCCTTGCCGTTCAGGGTGGCGAGCTTCAGGTCCGGGTTGTGCACCGAGACACCGGCCGGGGGCTGGATGTCACCGGCGGTCACGTCGCCCGGGCCCTGCTTGCGCAGGTACATGCTGACCGGCTCGTCGTGCTCGGAGCTGACGCAGAGCTCCTTGATGTTCATGACGAGCTCGACCACGTCCTCCTTGACACCGGGGATGGTGGTGAACTCGTGCAGGACACCGTCGATCTTGATCGAGGTGACCGCCGCACCCGGGATGGACGACAGCAGCGTGCGCCGCAGCGAGTTGCCCAGGGTGTAGCCGAAGCCCGGCTCCAGCGGCTCGATGGTGAACCGGGACCGGGTGTCGTTGATCGACTCTTCGGAGAGAGACGGTCGCTGGCTGATGAGCATCTTTTCTCTTCTCTTCCGGGGCGCCCGCTATTTGACGCCCACGACACAAACTGTTCCGGTGGCCCGCCCCGGAGGGCGGGCCACCGCAACGAGCCCTTACTTGGAGTAGAGCTCGACGATCAGCTGCTCCTGGACCTGGGTGTCGATCACCTGGCGGGCCGGGAGCGAGTGCACGAGGATCTTCATCTGGCTGGGGATCGCCTCGAGCCAGGCCGGCACCGACCGCGAACCGGCCTGAGCCTGCGCCACCAGGAACGGGGTGAGCTGCTTGCTCTTCTCCCGGACCTCGATGATGTCGTGCTCCTTGACCCGGTACGACGGGATGTCGACCTTCTTGCCGTTCACCGTGAAGTGACCGTGCTTGACCAGCTGGCGGGCCATGTCCCGGGAACCGGCGTAGCCGGCCCGGTAGACCACGTTGTCCAGCCGCGACTCGAGGATCTGCAGGAGGACCTCACCGGTCTTCGCCTGCTTGCCCACGGCCTCCTCGTAGTAGCCGCGGAACTGCTTCTCCAGCACGCCGTAGACCCGGCGAGCCTTCTGCTTCTCACGGAGCTGGAGCAGGTACTCCGTCTCCTTGGTGCGGCCGCGGCCGTGCTGCCCGGGCGGGAACGGCCGGGACTCGAACGGGCACTTCGGGCCATCGCACTTGCTGCCCTTGAGGAACAGCTTCATCTTCTCCCGCCGGCAACGGCGGCAGTCAGCACCGGTGTAACGAGCCATCTCTCTCTACCTCTCAGACCCGACGACGCTTCGGCGGACGGCACCCGTTGTGCGGCTGCGGGGTGACGTCGGAGATCTGCCCGACCTCGAGGCCCACGGCCTGCAGCGAACGGATGGCGGTCTCCCGGCCGGAGCCGGGGCCCTTGACGAACACGTCGACCTTGCGCATGCCGTGATCCATGGCCCGGCGCGCGGCGGCCTCGGCGGCCAGCTGCGCGGCGAACGGGGTCGACTTGCGCGAGCCCTTGAAGCCCACCTGGCCCGCGGAGGCCCAGGAGATGACCGCACCGGTCGGGTCCGTGATGGACACGATGGTGTTGTTGAAGGTGCTCTTGATGTGCGCCTGCCCGTGGGCGACGTTCTTGCGTTCCTTGCGCCGGACCTTCTTGACGGCGGCTCCGGCACGAGCCTTCGGTGGCATAAGTCTGTGCGCTCCTAGTTACTTCTTGCCGGGCTTCTTCTTGCCGGCGACGGTCCGCTTCGGGCCCTTCCGGGTCCGCGCGTTGGTCTTGGTCCGCTGGCCACGGACGGGCAGGCCCCGGCGGTGCCGGATACCCGCGTAGCAGCCGATCTCGACCTTGCGGCGGATGTCAGCGGCGACCTCGCGGCGAAGGTCACCTTCAACCTGGTAGTTGGCCTCGATGTGGTCGCGGAGCTGCACGAGCTCCTCGTCCGTGAGGTCCCGAGCGCGCTTGTCCGGCGAGATGCCGGTGGCGGCGAGCGTCTCCAGGGCACGGGTGCGACCGACCCCGAAGATGTAGGTGAGCGCGATCTCCATCCGCTTGTCGCGGGGGAGGTCCACGCCGACTAGACGTGCCATGTGCGGGCGTACTCCTCGTGATGTTGTGGCGGAGGTGTGGACCCGTCCCACCCCGCTACCGACCGTCCCTGTCCTTCCGGCGCGTTCAGCGCCGGCGACCGGGATCGATCGCTGCCCGAGCGGGCCCCGGCCTCCGACCGGGGGTCAACCACGAGGGGGTACGCGCTGCGTACCGCTCGCGGCTGGGACGAGCTGGTGATGTGTGTGTCGGGATCTGCGACCCGGACCGGTTCCGCCGCCGCTCGTCACGGTCGGCGGGAACGGTTCAGCCCTGGCGCTGCTTGTGGCGCGGGTCAGAACAGATGATCATGACCCGGCCGTGCCGGCGAATGACCCGGCACTTGTTGCAGATCCTCTTGACGCTCGGCTTGACCTTCACGGTTGCCTTACTTCCCATCTGGCCCGGAGACGCGACGACGCGCGACCCGGACGTCGAAGACGGACACGGGATGTCCCGGCCGTCGTCAGGACTACTTGTAGCGGTAGACGATGCGCCCGCGGGTCAGGTCGTACGGCGAGAGTTCGACGACGACCCGGTCCTCCGGCAGGATGCGGATGTAGTGCTGCCGCATCTTGCCGCTGATGTGAGCCAGCACCTTGTGGCCGTTCGCGAGCTCCACCCGGAACATGGCGTTCGGCAGGGGCTCGATGACCCGACCCTCGATCTCGATGGCTCCGTCTTTTTTCGGCATGTCCTCCGCTGTCCTGACGTCGGTTGCTCCGGACGGCCCACAACGTCTTACACGGGCTCCGGCGGGAATCGCCGAGCCCGAGCCAGCCGCGGCTCCGACTCCCACCGAAGCGCAGGGTGGGCATGCCGGAGTGGACGCTGTGCGCCGATCAGAAAGTGTACGCCCGCCTGCGCGCCGTCGCCAAACCGACCACCCGGCCGGTCACCCGGCCGGACGAAATCCGACCCTTGCTGTGACCACCGTCACCGGCCTGGCGGTCAACGCCTCCGGCGCCGGTCCCGGCGGCGCCGGGGACCCGGGTGCCACCGGTGGCCGTCGATCAGCCCCACCGACTGCATGACCAGCAGCGCGCCCCACGGACCGAGCACCCAGGCCGGCCAGAAGTTGGCCACGTCCCGGGAGCCGATCGAGACGAGCAGCCAGATCGGGACCAGGATCCCGGCGACCCGCAGCCACGGGGTCCAGAGCCCGAGCAGCCGGCGCCGGCCGCGCCCGGTCCCGACCACCGGCCCGTCCCCGGCCACCGGGGTCGGGGCCGGCGGCGCGGGCGCTACGGTGGCGCGCTGCGCCGGCGCCGGGCCGGGCAGGTCGGCCACCACCGCGTCCAGGTCGGCGTAGGTCTTCGCGCCGTACGCGCGGCCCAGCCGCTCGTCGTACTCGTGCAGGTCGAGCCGGCCCTCCTCCAGGGCCACCCGGAGCCGTTCGGCCGTGACCTCCCGGTCGGCGTCGGCCGCCCGCATCCCGCTCCGCCCGTCCATGAGGGCAAGCATGACACCGCCGCGCCAGCGCGCGCAGCTCGACGATCTTCGCCGCTGCCGCTCTCCCGGCACCCGTTAGCCGTGCCGGGGACGATCCGGACGACCCGGCCGGAACCTCGCGGGCGGGGGCGGCGGTCTCAGACGGCCGGGGAGTCCGCGGCCTGGCGGGCGGTGACGAGGTCACCGAGCCGGGCGCGCCCGCCGTCCTCGGCGGTGAGCACCCAGACACCGTCGTCCAGCAGCGCCATCGAGTGCTCGACGTGCACCGCCATCGACCGGTCGCGGGTCACCACGGTCCAGCCGTCGGACAGTTCGACGGTGCGCGGGTTACCCATGGTGATCATCGGCTCGATGGCCAGCGCCAGGCCGGGCACCAGGCGCGGGCCCTTGCCCGGGCGCCCGTGGTTGAGCACGTGCGGGTCCTGGTGCATCTCGGTGCCGATGCCGTGCCCGCCGTAGCCGTCGACGATGCCGTACCGGCCGCCCTGGCGGACCGCGGTCTCCACCGCGTGGGAGATGTCGGTGAGCCGGCCCTTGCCGCTGGCCGCGCCCCGCGCCGCGGCGGCGATGCCGGCCCACATGGCGTCCTCGGCGACCGCGGCCATCTTCAGCAGGGCCGGGTCGACCTCGCCGACGCCGACCGTGATGGCCGCGTCGCCGTGCCAGCCGTTGAGCACCGCGCCGCAGTCGATCGAGATCAGGTCGCCGTCACGCAGCACCTGTGTCGACGACGGGATGGCGTGCACCACCTGCTCGTTGACCGAGGAGCAGATCGACGCCGGGAAGCCGTGGTAGCCCTTGAACGACGGGATGGCACCGGCCTCCCGGATGGTGGCCTCGGCGATCGCGTCGAGGTCGGCGGTGCTCACCCCGGGGGCGACCGCCTCCCGCATCCGGCTCAGCGCGCGGGCCACCACCAGACCGGCGGCCCGCATCAGCTCGATCTGCTCGGGGGTCTTCAGCTGGATGTCCAGCTGGGGACGACGCATGGAGGCGATACCTTTCGTTGCGCGGAACAGCGGGGCACGTCGCACGTACCCCGCTGGTCGCACTCTATCCGCCGGAGCTCCGGCGGGACGTCAGCCGCCGTACGAGCGGAGGGCGTCGATGGCGCGGACGGTGACGTCCTCCACCGGGCCGGTCGCGTCGATGCCGACGAGCTTGCCCTGGGCGCCGTAGTAGTCGACCAGCGGCGCGGTCTTCTCGGCGTACTCCCGCAGCCGGGCCGCGATGGTCTCCGGCTTGTCGTCGTCCCGCTGGAACAGCTCGGCGCCGCAGCGGTCGCAGACGCCCTCACGGGTGGTGGCGTCGAACTCGACGTGCCAGATCTTGCCGCAGCCCCGGCAGGTGCGCCGGCCGGAGAGCCGCCGGATCACCTCGTCGTCGTCGACGACCAGCTCCAGCACCAGGTCCAGCGCGGTGCCCAGGTCGGCGAGGAGCTTGTCCAGGGCGGCGGCCTGCGGCGTGGTACGCGGGAAACCGTCGAGGAGGAAGCCCTCGCTGGCGTCCGGCTCGGCGAGCCGGTCCCGCACCATGTTGATGGTCACCTCGTCCGGCACCAGCTTGCCGGCGTCCATGTACCGCTTGGCCTCGACCCCCAGCGGAGTGCCCTGGGAGACGTTCGCCCGGAAGATGTCACCGGTCGAGATCTTCGGCACCGAGAGGTGAGCGGCGATGAACTCCGCCTGCGTGCCCTTGCCCGCGCCCGGCGGGCCAACCAGAACGAGTCGCATCTACCGCAGGAACCCTTCGTAGTTCCGCTGCATGAGTTGGCTCTCGATCTGCTTCACGGTCTCCAGACCGACGCCGACCATGATGAGCACAGCGGTGCCGCCGAACGGGAAGTTCTGGAACTGCTGGTTGTCCAACCAGATGAAGAAGAAGTTCGGCAGGATCGCGACGATGCCCAGGTAGAGCGCGCCCGGCAGGGTGATCCGGCTGAGGATGAAGTCGAGGTACTCGGCGGTCGGCTTGCCGGGGCGGATGCCCGGCACGAAGCCGCCGTACTTCTTCATGTTGTCCGCGACCTCGGTCGGGTTGAACGTGATCGACACGTAGAAGTAGGTGAAGAAGATGATCAGCAGGAAGTAGATCGCGATGTGCTCCGGCGCGCTCGCCTTCACGATGTGGTTCTGGATCCAGGCCTGCGTCTTCCCCGGGTTGTTCGGGTCGAAGAACTGGAGCGCGAGCTGCGGCAGGTAGAGCAGCGACGAGGCGAAGATGACCGGGATGACGCCGGCCTGGTTCACCTTGAGCGGGATGTAGGTGGAGGTGCCGCCGTACATCCGCCGGCCGATCATGCGCTTGGCGTACTGCACCGGGATCCGGCGCTGGGCCTGCTCGATGAAGGTGACCGCGGTGATGACCAGCAGGACCAGGGCGATGACGAGGAGGAACATCCCCCAGCCCTTGGTGGTCTTGATCTTCCAGCCCTCACTGGGCAGCCGGGCCGCGATCGAGGTGAAGATCAGCACGGACATGCCGTTGCCAACGCCCCGGTCGGTGATCAGCTCGCCGAGCCACATCACCACGCCGGTGCCGGCGGTCATCGTCATGACCAGGATGGTCAGCGTCAGCCAGTCCGGAATGCCGGTGCCCCGCGGGACGATCGGGAACTGGTCGCACTGGTTGTTGAAGAGCTGACCCGAGCGCGCCAGCGCCACGAACGCGGAGGACTGGAGGATGCCCAGGCCCAGCGTCAGGTAGCGGGTGTACTGGGTGATCTTCGCCTGGCCGGCCTGCCCCTCCTTGCGGAGCTGCTCCAGCCGCGGAATGACCACGGTCAGCAGCTGCAGGATGATCGACGCGGTGATGTAGGGCATGATGCCCAGCGCGAAGACCGAGAGCTGGAGCAGCGCGCCACCGGAGAAGAGATCCAGCAGGTTCAGCACGCCGGTGCTGCCCTGGATGGTGTCGAGGCACTTCTGCACGTTGCCGTACGAGACACCCGGGCTGGGCAGCGTGGCGCCCAGCCGGTAGACCGCGATGATGCCTACTGTGAACAGCAGCTTCTTGCGCAGGTCAGGCGTACGGAACGCACTGAGAAAGGCGGACAGCAACTTCTTCCTCCTGCGCGACGCGGGCCGCCGGTCATGATCCCTGGCGGGCCGGGGTGGGTGCCGGGCGGACCGCCCGATATCCATAGCTGGGAAGGGACTCTAACAGCCCGATCCCGGTCCGGGCAGATGTGCCCGGCTACATAAACCGAATCCGATGTTACCCGGCGCACATTCGCCAGGTAGAGCACGGCGCCCGCCCAGTTGCGGACAACTGAGCGGGCGCCACGAACGTGCCTTACAGCTCGGTGACCGAGCCGCCGGCCGCGGTGATCTTCTCCTTGGCCGACGCGCTGAAACCGTGCGCCGACACCTGGAGAGCCACGCCGCCGAGGTCGCCGGTGCCGAGCACCTTGACCGGGTGGCCCTTGCGGACCGCGCCGGCCTCGACCAGCTCGGCCGGGCCGACCTGGCCGCCGTTCGGGAAGAGCTCGGCGAGCCGGTCCAGGTTGACCACCTGGAAGACGACCTTGAACTTGTTCTTGAAGCCCTTCAGCTTCGGCAGGCGCATGTGGATGGGCATCTGCCCACCCTCGAACGCCGCCGAGATGTTCTTCCGGGCCTTGGAACCCTTCGTACCGCGACCGGCGGTCTTGCCCTTCGAGCCCTCACCGCGACCCACGCGGGTCTTGTCGGTCTTGGCACCGGGCGCCGGACGGAGGTGGTGCACCTTGATCGTCATTACTCGACCTCCTCGACCTTCACGAGGTGGTTGACCGCGAAGATCATGCCCCGGATCTCCGGCCGGTCCTCCTTGACCACCACGTCGTTGATCCGCTTGAGACCGAGCGAACGCAGCGAGTCACGCTGGTTCTGCTTGGTCCCGATCTCGGACCGGACCTGGGTGACCTTCAGGCGTGCCATCAGGACGCCACCCCCGCCCGCGACGCCAGCATGGCGGCCGGCGCGACGTCCTCGACCGGCAGACCACGACGGGCCGCGACCTGCTCCGGCGACTCGAGCGCCTTCAGGGCCGCCACCGTGGCGTGCACGATGTTGATCGGGTTGGACGAGCCGAGGCTCTTGGAGAGCACGTCGTGGATGCCCGCGCACTCCAGCACGGCGCGAACCGGACCGCCGGCGATGACACCCGTACCGGCCGAGGCCGGCTTGAGCAGCACCACACCGGCCGCGTCCTCGCCCTGCACCGGGTGCGGGATCGACTGGCCGATCCGCGGCACCTTGAAGAAGTGCTTCTTGGCCTCCTCGACACCCTTGGCGATCGCCGCGGGCACCTCCTTGGCCTTTCCGTAGCCCACACCGACGGTGCCGTCGCCGTCGCCCACGATCACCAGGGCGGTGAAGCTGAAGCGACGACCACCCTTCACGACCTTGGCGACGCGGTTGATCGCGACGACCCGCTCGAGGTGCGGGGTCTTCTCGACGGGCGCGTTTCCGCGGCCGCCCTCACGGCGGTTGTCGCGGCGACCACCCTCGTTGCCACCGGACCCGCCGCCACGGCGCTGTTGACCTGGCATCAGCAGCCTTCCTTCTCTCTCGTGACGGGGTTTCTAGAACTCGAGCCCGGCTTCGCGGGCGGCATCGGCAAGCGCGGCGACCCGCCCCGCGTACCGGTTGCCACCGCGGTCGAAGACGACCTTCGAGACGCCGGCGGCCTTGGCCCGCTCGGCGAGCAGGGCGCCGACCTTGCCGGCCAGGGCGCTCTTGTCGCCCTCGACGCCGCGCAGCGAGGCGTCCATGGTCGAGGCCGACGCCAGGGTGTGACCCTTGGTGTCGTCCACGATCTGGGCGACGATGTGCCGCAGGGAGCGGGTGACGACCAGGCGGGGACGCTCGGTGGTGCCGCTGACGTTCTTGCGGACCCGGAAGTGCCGGCGCGCACGCCCGACGGCCCGCTTGGCGGCGACGCCGCGGCGGCGCTTGAGCAGCGTGGCGCTCACTTCTTACCTGCCTTTCCAGCCTTGCGGCGGATGACCTCGCCCTGGTACTTGACGCCCTTGCCCTTGTAGGGCTCCGGCGGGCGGATCTTCCGGATGTTGGCGGCGACCTCGCCGACCTGCTGCTTGTCGATGCCGGCCACGTGGAACAGGGTCGGCCGCTCCACCGTGAAGGTGATGCCCTCCGGGGCCGGAACCAGCACCGGGTGCGAGAACCCGAGCGCGAACTCGAGGTCCTTGCCCTTGGCGGTCACGCGGTAACCGGTACCGGCGATCTCGAGGCTCTTGCGGTAGCCCTCGGTCACGCCGACGATCATGTTGGCCACCAGCGTACGGCTCAGGCCGTGCAGCTCCTTGGCCTTGCGCTCGTCGTTGGGCCGGTTGACGTGCAGCGCGCCGTCCTCGCCCCGCTCCGCCGTGATCGGCTCGGCCAGTACGTGGCTCAGCTCGCCCTTGGGGCCCTTGACCTTGACGGTCTGGCCGTCGATGGTGATGTCGACGCCGGCTGGCACCGGGATCGACTTACGTCCAATACGCGACATTTCTACCTGTCTCCCGTTACCAGACGAAGGCGAGGACTTCCCCGCCAACGCTCCGCTTGCGGGCCTGCCGGTCGGTGAGCAGCCCCTGGGACGTCGAAATGATCGCCACGCCCAGCCCGCCGAGCACCCGCGGGAGCCCGTCCGACTTGGCGTACACCCGGAGACCGGGCTTGGACACGCGCTTGATGCCGGCCAGGCTCCGCTCCCGGTTCTGGCCGTACTTCAGCTCGACGACCAGTCGCTTGCCGACGGCGCCCTCCTCGGGCTCCTCGACCGACCAGGTGGCGATGTAACCCTCGGCCTTGAGGACCTCGGCGATGTTCGCCTTGATCTTCGAGTAGGGCATCGTCACCCGGTCGTGGTACGCCTGGTTGGCGTTACGCAGACGCGTGAGCATGTCTGCGATCGGGTCGGTCATCGTCATGAAATTCGTCAACCTTTCTCGCCGGGGTTCCCCGGGCCAGGCCCGGGGCCTACGGCGAAGAGACAGTTCAGCTGACGCGCGAAGCGCGCCGGGCTATTACCAGGAAGCCTTGGACACGCCGGGCAGCTCACCGCGGTGGGCCATCTCCCGGATGCACACCCGGCAGAGACCGAACTTGCGGTAGACCGCCTTCGGACGCCCGCACCGCTGGCAGCGGGTGTACGCGCGAACCGAGAACTTCGGCTTCGCGGCCGCCTTGAGGATCAGCGCCTTCTTGGCCATCTCAGTTCTCCTTGAACGGGAAGCCCAGGAGCTTGAGCAGCGCCCGGCCCTCGTCGTCGGTCGTGGCGGTCGTGACCACCGTGATGTCCATGCCCCGCTGGCGATCGATCTTGTCCTGGTCGATCTCGTGGAACACCGACTGCTCGGTCAGACCGAACGTGTAGTTGCCGTGGCCGTCGAGCTTGCGCCCGTCCAGGCCGCGGAAGTCGCGGATACGCGGCAGCGCGATGGAGAGCAGCCGGTCCAGGAACTCCCACATCCGGTCGCCGCGCAGGGTGACCTTCGCGCCGATCGGCATGCCCTCGCGGAGCTTGAACTGCGCGATGGACTTGGTCGCCCGCCGCACCAGCGGCTTCTGGCCGGTGATCGTGGCCAGGTCGCGGACGGCACCGTCGATCAGCTTGGCGTCGCGAGCGGCCTCGCCGACGCCCATGTTGACGACGATCTTGACGAGCCCGGGCACCTGCATGGGGTTGCCGTAGCTGTACTGCTCCTGCAGCTTCGCCACGACCTCGTTGCGGTACCGCTCCTTGAGGCGCGGCAGGGTCTTGGTTTCGGTAGCCGTGGTCATCACAGGTCCTTACCGGTGCTACGCGCGATGCGGACCTTCTGGCCGTTGTCGTCGATCCGGTAACCGACGCGGGTCGGCTTGCCGTCGGAGTCCAGGACCTGCACGTTCGAGACGTGGATCGGGGCCTCCTGGGTGACGATGCCACCGGTCTTGGCGCCACGCTGGGTGGTGCTGATGCGGGTGTGCTTCTTGACCCGGTTCACGCCCTCGACCAGGACCTTGTCCTGCCGCGGGTAGGCCGCGATGACCTTACCCTTGGCACCCTTGTCCTTGCCGGCGATGACGACGACCGTGTCGCCCTTCTTGACCTTCACGGTCACAACACCTCCGGCGCGAGAGAGATGATCTTCATGAACCGCTTGTCCCGCAGCTCGCGGCCCACCGGGCCGAAGATGCGGGTACCGCGCGGGTCCCCACCGTCCTTGATGATGACGGCGGCGTTCTCGTCGAAGCGGATGTACGAGCCGTCCGGCCGCCGCTTCTCCTTGGCGGTGCGAACGACGACGGCCTTGACGACGTCGCCCTTCTTCACACCGGCACCGGGGATCGCGTCCTTGACCGTGGCCACGATGACGTCGCCGATGCTCGCGTAGCGCCGACCGGAGCCACCGAGAACCCGGATGCACAGGATCTCCCGGGCACCCGTGTTGTCGGCGACGCGCAGTCGCGACTCCTGCTGAATCACGTCTATCTCCTATGTCTGCCGGTTCTCCGGCCGCCGGGGGCGGCCGGAGCCTGGCGGAACCTGCGCCCGACCGAACCCGGCCGAGCTCGAGCCTTCGCTACTTGGCCTTCTCGAGGATCTCCACGAGCCGCCACCGCTTGGTGGCGGAGAGCGGCCGGGTCTCCATGATCAGGACCCGGTCGCCGATGCCGGCCGAGTTCTGCTCGTCGTGGACCTTCAGCTTGCTGGTGCGGCGCATGATCTTGCCGTACAGCGCGTGCTTGACCCGGTCCTCGACCTCGACCACGACGGTCTTTTCCATCTTGTCGCTGACCACGAGACCCTCGCGCACCTTGCGACGGGCCCGCGCGGCGGCGGTGGTGTTCTCACTCATGATGCAGTCACCTCAGTCGGCGCGGCCGAGAGACCCAGCTCACGCTCACGCATGATCGTGTAGATCCGGGCGATCTCCCGACGGATGACCTGCAGCCGCCGGTTGTTGTCCAGCTGCCCGGTTGCGGCCTGCACGCGGAGGTTGAACAGCTCCGCCTTCGCCTCGCGCAGCTTCGTGACCAGCTCCTCCTCGGAGAGCTCACGCAGCTCGGAGGCCTTGACGCCCGCTGCCATCAGGATTCACCCACTTCGCGCGTAACAATGCGGCACTTCATCGGGAGCTTGTGGATCGCGCGACGCATCGCCTCTCGCGCGATCTGCTCGTTGGGGAAGGACATCTCGAAGAGAACCCGCCCCGGCTTGACGTTGGCGACCCACCACTCGGGCGAACCCTTACCGGAACCCATGCGGGTTTCCGCCGGCTTCTTGGTGAGGGCCTGGTCCGGGAAGATCGTGATCCAGACCTTGCCGCCACGCTTGATGTGGCGGGTCATCGCGATACGCGCCGACTCGATCTGGCGGTTGGTCACGTACGCCGGCTCGAGAGCCTGGATCCCGAACTCGCCGAACACCACCCGGTTACCACCCTTGGACGCGCCGTGGCGGTCCGGGTGGTGCGGCTTGCGGAAGCCCTTCGGGGGCTTGCGCGGCATCAGCATCTGTCAGCCCTCCTGCTGCGTTTCTGCCGGCTGGGTCGCGGCCGCGGCCACGGCTCCGGCGTCGACCGGCTCACCGGCCGGCGTCTCCGCCTGCTGCGCGATGGTGGTCGCGGCAGCCCGGCCGGCCTCGGTGCCACCGGCGGTCGTACCCGACGAACCCGACCGGCCACGGCGCGGCCGCTCCGGCCGGTCGCCACGGTCGCGGCGCGGGCCGCGCGACGGGGCGGCCTCGGCCGGGGCCTCGCGGCCCGGGACGGCGTCGCCCTTGTAGATCCAGACCTTCACGCCGATCCGGCCGAAGGTGGTACGGGCCTCGAAGAAGCCGTACTCGATGTTGGCCCGCAGCGTGTGCAGCGGAACCCGGCCCTCGCGGTAGAACTCGGTCCGGCTCATCTCGGCGCCGCCGAGACGGCCCGAGACCTGCACCCGGATGCCCTTGCAGACCGGGTTCTTCATCGCGGACTGCATCGCCTTGCGCATGGCCCGACGGAAGCTGACCCGGCTGGACAGCTGCTCGGCGACGCCCTGGGCGACCAGCTGCGCGTCCGACTCGGGGCTCTTCACCTCGATGATGTTCAGCTGAACCTGCTTGCCGGTGAGCTTCTCCAGCTCGCCGCGGATCCGGTCGGCCTCCGCACCCTTACGGCCGATGACGATGCCCGGCCGGGCGGTGTGGATGTCGACGCGGACCCGGTCCCGGGTGCGCTCGATGTCGACCTTGGAGATCCCGGCGCGCTCGAGGCCCTTGGACATCATCCGGCGGATCTTGACGTCCTCGCCGATGTAGTCCTTGTAGAGCTTGTCCGCGAACCAGCGGGACTTCCAGTCGGTCGAGATGCCGAGCCGGAACCCAGTGGGGTGAACCTTCTGACCCATTACTCGGCACCTTCCGTCGTGCTCTGCCCCTCAGCGGCCTCGGCCTGCGTGGCCGGGGCGGCCTTCTTCGCCGACTTCTTCGGCGCGGCCGGCGCGACCGCCTCGACCGCCACGGTGATGTGGCAGGTCCGCTTGCGGATCCGGTACGCCCGGCCCTGCGCCCGCGGCCGGAACCGCTTCATGGTCGGGCCCTCGTCGACGAACGCCTCGCTGACGAGCAGCGCGTCGGGGTCCAGCCGCTCGTTGTTCTCCGCGTTGGCGATCGCGCTCGCGAGCACCTTGTACACCTGCTCGCTCGCAGCCTGCGGCGCGAACTGCAGCACCGTGAGCGCCTCCTTCGCGGGCAGGCCGCGGACGAGGTTGACCACCCGGCGCGCCTTCATCGGCGAGATGCGCACGTGCCGCGCAACCGCCCGCGCGCCCGGAAGCACCGGAGCGTCGCCCTTTCCTGGCATCGCTGTAACCCCTTGTTCCTCTATCCGTATGCCCGCGGCGTCAGCGCCGGCGGCTCTTCCGGTCGTCCTTCTCGTGACCCTTGAACGTGCGGGTCAGCGCGAACTCGCCGAGCTTGTGCCCGACCATGGCCTCGGTCACGAAGACCGGGACGTGCTTGCGTCCGTCGTGCACGGCGATCGTGTGACCCAGCATCTCCGGGATGATCGTCGAGCGCCGCGACCAGGTCTTGATGACGTTCTTCGAGCCCTTGTCGTTCTGCGTCTCCACCTTCTTGAGCAGGTGGTCGTCGACGAACGGGCCCTTCTTCAGGCTGCGAGGCATGTCTTATCTCCCTCAGCCGCGCTTACGCGTGGCGTAGCGGCGGCGGACGATCAGCCGGTCGCTCGGCTGGCCCTTACGACGGGTGCGGCCCTCGGGCTTACCCTGCGGGTTTACCGGGTGGCGACCACCGGAGGTCTTACCCTCACCACCACCGTGCGGGTGGTCGACCGGGTTCATGGCGACACCACGGACGGTCGGGCGCTTGCCCTTCCACCGCATCCGGCCGGCCTTACCCCAGTTGATGTTCGACTGGTCGGCGTTGCCGATCTCGCCGACGCTGGCGCGGCAGCGCACGTCGACGCGGCGGATCTCACCGGACGGCATGCGGAGGGTCGCGTACGCGCCCTCACGGCCGAGCAGCTGGATGCCGACGCCGGCCGAGCGGGCCAGCTTGGCGCCGCCGCCCGGACGCAGCTCCACGTTGTGGATGGTGGTACCCACCGGGATGTTGCGCAGCGGCAGGTTGTTGCCCGGCTTGATGTCGGCGCTCGGCCCCGACTCCACCCGGTCGCCCTGCTTCAGGTCCTTCGGCGCGATGATGTAGCGCTTCTCGCCGTCGGCGTAGTGCAGCAGCGCGATGCGCGCGGTGCGGTTCGGGTCGTACTCGATGTGCGCGACCTTCGCCGGCACGCCGTCCTTGTCGACCCGCTTGAAGTCGATCAGACGGTACTGCCGCTTGTGGCCGCCACCGTGGTGCCGCGTGGTGATCCGGCCGTGGGCGTTGCGTCCGCCCTTCTTCGGCAGCGGAGCCAGCAGCGACTTCTCGGGCGTCGACCGGGTGATCTCGGCGAAGTCGGCGACGCTCGAGCCACGCCGGCCCGGCGTCGTCGGCTTGTACTTACGGATAGCCATTGTCTACACCCCTCAGCTGACCGGGCCGCCGAAGGCCTCGATACGGTCACCGTCAGCCAGCTTCACGATCGCCCGCTTGGTCGACTTGCGCTGACCGAAGCCGGTCTTGGTGCGCTTGCGCTTGCCCTCGCGGTTGAGCGTGTTGACCGTCAGGACGCGGACGTTGAAGATCTGCTGGATAGCGATCTTGATCTCGGTCTTGTTGGCGTCCGGGTGCACCAGGAAGGTGTACCAGTTCCGGTTCAGCTCGCTGTAGCTCTTCTCCGAGACGACCGGGGCGACGATGATGTCGCGCGGATCGGCGATCGTGCTCACTTGCCACCCTCCTCGGTGGTCTCGGCGGGAACGCCCAGGAACTCGTCCAGGGCCTCCTTGGTGAAGACCACGTCGTCGGCCACCAGCACGTCGTACGTGTTGAGCTGGCCGGCCTCGATCAGGTGCACCCGCGGCTCGTTGCGCAGCGACACCCAGTTCAGCTCGTCGGTGCTGCTCAGCACGACCAGGACCCGACGGGCCTCGGTCAGCTTCGTCAGCGTGGCCAGCGCGGCCTTGGTCGACGGCTTCTCGCCAGAGACGAACGCCTCGACGACGTGCACCTGGCCGGCGCGGGCCCGGTCGGAGAGGGCGCCACGCAGGGCGGCGGCCTTCATCTTCTTCGGGGTGCGCTGGCTGTAGTCGCGCGGCACCGGGCCGTGGACCACGCCACCGCCGGCGAACTGCGGCGCGCGGGTCGAGCCCTGGCGGGCACGACCGGTGCCCTTCTGCTTGTACGGCTTCTTGCCTCCACCGGAGACCTCGCCGCGGGTCTTGACCTTGTGCGTGCCCTGCCGGGCCGCCGCCAGCTGAGCCACCACGACCTGGTGCATCAGCGGGATGTTGGCCTGGACGTCGAAGATGTCGGCCGGCAGCTCGACGGAGCCGCTCTTGGCGCCTTCGACGTTGAGGACGTCAACGGTGGTCACTTGGCCGCACCGCCCTTCTTCACCTTGGTCTTGGCCGCGGTGCGGACCAGGACCAGCGCGCCCTTGGGGCCGGGAATGGCGCCACGGACGAGCAGGAGGTTGTTCTCGGTGTCCACCGCCTGGACGGTGAGGTTCTGGACCGTGTAGCGCACGCCACCCATCCGACCCGCCATCCGGGTGCCCTTGAAGACGCGACCCGGGGTCGCGCAGGCGCCGATCGAGCCCGGCGAGCGGTGCTTGCGCTCGACACCGTGGCTCGCGCGCAGACCGTGGAAGCCGTGCCGCTTCATCGGGCCGGCGTAGCCCTTGCCCTTGGTCTTGCCGGTGACGTCGACGGTCACGCCGGCCGGGAACTCCTCGACCGTGACCTCCTGGCCCGGCGAGTAGTCCGCGGCGTCGACGGTGCGCAGCTCGACGATGTGCCGGCGCGGCGCGACGTCCGCCTTGGCGTAGTGCCCGGCGATCGGCTTCTTGACCTTGCGCGGGTCGATGGCCCCGTACGCCAGCTGGACCGCGGAGTAACCGTCCTTGTCGGCGCTACGAACCTGGCTCACGACGCACGGGCCGGCCTGAACCACGGTCACGGGAACAACGCGGTTGTTGTCCCAGACCTGGGTCATGCCGAGCTTTGCGCCCAGGATCCCCTTGACTTGCCTGTCCATTTGTCCGGTCCCTACAGCTTGATCTCGATGTCGACGCCAGCCGGCAGGTCGAGGCGCATGAGCGAGTCGACCGTCTTCGGGGTCGGGTCGATGATGTCGATCAGACGCTTGTGCGTGCGCATCTCGAAGTGCTCGCGCGAGTCCTTGTACTTGTGCGGCGAGCGGATAACGCAGAAACGGTTGATCTCCGTGGGCAGCGGCACCGGGCCAGCGACCTGCGCCCCGGTACGCGTCACCGTCTCGACGATCTTCCGAGCCGAGGAGTCGACGACCTCGTGGTCATAGGCCTTGAGCCGGATGCGGATCTTCTGTCCCGCCATGGTGGCTTCTGTTCCTTCTCTCGATGCCGCTGTGTTGCGGGCGCCTGTACCGGCTGGTACAGGCCCACTTCGCCGACCCCCGCGGTCGGGCGTGTCGCGCCCGTGGGCCAGGCTCCGCCCCGGGACTCCGGAGCGATTTCCGACCACGCGGTGGGTCATGGCGCCGATCGCGGTGACCGCGACCTGGACGCCGCGCGAGGGTGGTTGATCACCATGGGCGATCAACCACCCCACGCGAGACTGTCTGACACCCGGAGGTCCAGCGTTAACCGGACGCAGGCGACCGACCGTCGTTACGCAACCTGACTAGTATGCCGCACGACCGGCGGCGACGCTAATCGGGGTTACCCAGCTCACTTGACGATCTTGGTGACGCGACCAGCGCCGACCGTACGGCCACCCTCCCGGATCGCGAACTTGAGGTTCTCCTCCATCGCGATGGGCTGGATCAGCTTCACGGACATCGTGGTGTTGTCGCCCGGCATGACCATCTCGGTGCCCTCGGGCAGCGTGACGACGCCGGTAACGTCCGTGGTCCGGAAGTAGAACTGCGGACGGTAGTTCTGGAAGAACGGGGTGTGCCGGCCGCCCTCCTCCTTGGAGAGGATGTAGACCGTCGCCTCGAACTCCGTGTGCGGGGTCGTGGTGCCCGGCTTGATGACGACCATGCCGCGCTCGACGTCCTCGCGCTTGATGCCGCGGAGGAGCAGACCGACGTTCTCGCCGGCCCGGGCCTCGTCGAGCAGCTTGCGGAACATCTCGATGCCGGTGCAGACCGTCTTCTGCGACTTCTCGCGGATACCGACGATCTCCACCTCCTCGTTCGGCTTGAGGATGCCGCGCTCGGCGCGACCGGTGACGACGGTGCCACGACCGGTGATCGTGAACACGTCCTCGATCGGCATCAGGAACGGCTTCTCGGTCTCGCGCTCCGGCTGCGGGATCGCGGTGTCGACAGCGTTCATGAGGTCCATGAGCTTGCCGGTCCACTCGGGGTCGCCCTCGAGGGCCTTCAGCGCCGAGACCCGGACGACCGGCAGGTCGTCACCCGGGTACTCCTGCGACGAGAGCAGCTCGCGGACCTCGAGCTCGACGAGCTCCAGGAGCTCCTCGTCGTCGACCATGTCGCTCTTGTTGAGCGCCACGACGATGTACGGCACGCCGACCTGACGGGCCAGCAGCACGTGCTCGCGGGTCTGCGGCATCGGGCCGTCGGTCGCCGCCACCACCAGGATCGCGCCGTCCATCTGGGCGGCACCGGTGATCATGTTCTTGATGTAGTCGGCGTGACCGGGGCAGTCGACGTGCGCGTAGTGACGCGCCTCGGTCTGGTACTCGACGTGCGCGATGGAGATCGTGATGCCGCGGGCCTTCTCCTCCGGCGCCTTGTCGATCTCGTCGAACGGCGTGTACGGGTTGAGGTCCGGGAACTGGTCGTGCAGGACCTTGGTGATGGCCGCCGTCAGCGTCGTCTTACCGTGGTCGATGTGACCAATGGTGCCGATGTTGACGTGCGGCTTAGTCCGCTCGAACTTCGCCTTCGCCACTGGTGTCCTCCTGTGGACTTTCTTGGTTCGTTCGCCCCGGTGCGCCGGGTCGGCGCTTAGGACTCTGTCGACAGCCTTTCCGGCCTGATGGCCGGAGAGCCTTTGTGGGTTCTGCGGCGATGAAGCCTACAGGCCCGGATTCACACAACCCGACCGAGGTGGTCGCGGGCGGGAGAACCCTCCCGCGACCGGCCCCGAATCATCGGATCAGCTCAGGTGAGCGTCACTCACCCGTCGCCTTGGCGATGATCTCCTTCGCCACGCTCTGCGGAACCTCGGCGTAGGAGTCGAACTGCATGCTGTAGCTAGCCCGGCCCTGGGTCTTCGACCGCAGGTCGCCGACGTAGCCGAACATCTCCGACAGCGGCACCAGGGCCCGGACGATGCGAGCGCCGTGACGCTCCTCCATCGCCTGGATGATGCCGCGCCGGGAGTTGAGGTCGCCGATGACGTCACCCATGTTCTCCTCAGGAGTGGTGACCTCAACGGCCATCATCGGCTCGAGCAGTGCGGGATCGGCCTTGCGGGCCGCCTCCTTCATCACCATCGAGCCGGCGATCTTGAACGCCATCTCGGACGAGTCGACCTCGTGGTACTGGCCGTCCAGCAGCGTCAGCTTGACACCCACCAGCGGGAAGCCGGCGAGGATGCCGTACTGCATGGCGTCCTGGGCGCCCGCGTCCACCGACGGGATGAACTCCCGGGGGATGCGGCCACCGGTGACGGCGTTCGCGAACTCGTAGGTCGGCGAGTCGTTGTCCAGCGGCAGCGGCTCCAGGCTGACGATCACCCGGGCGTACTGGCCGGAACCACCGGTCTGCTTCTTGTGGGTGTACTCGACCTTCTCCACCGCGCGGCGGATGGTCTCGCGGTACGCCACCTGCGGCTTACCGATGTTCGCCTCGACGTTGAACTCGCGGCGCATCCGGTCCACCAGGATGTCCAGGTGCAGCTCGCCCATGCCGGAGATGACCGTCTGGCCGGTCTCCTCGTCCAGCTTGACGCGGAAGGTCGGGTCCTCCTCGGCCAGCCGCTGGATGGCGGTGCTGAGCTTCTCCTGGTCGGCCTTGGTCTTCGGCTCGATGGCCACCTCGATGACCGGCTCCGGGAAGGTCATCGACTCGAGGATGACCGGGTTCGCCGGGTCGCACAGGGTGTCACCGGTGGTGGTCTGCTTCAGACCCTGGACCGCGATGATGTCGCCGGCCTTGGCGGAGCTGCGCTCCTCCCGCTTGTTGGCGTGCATCTGGTAGATCTTGCCGATGCGCTCCTTGCGGTCCTTGGTGGAGTTGACCACCTGGGACCCGGACTCGACCACGCCGGAGTAGACCCGGACGTAGGTGAGCTTGCCGAGGTGCTTGTCGGTCTGGATCTTGAAGGCCAGGCCGGAGAAGGGCTCGGAGGTGGACGGCTTCCGCTGCAGCGGGGTCTCGCCGTCGGTCGCGGTGCCCTCGATCGCCGGGATGTCCAGCGGCGACGGCAGGAAGTCGACCACGGCGTCGAGCATCGGCTGGACGCCCTTGTTCTTGAACGCCGAGCCGCAGAGGACCGGGTTGGCCTTGCCGGCGATGGTGGCCCGACGGATGGCGGCCTTGATCTCCTCGACGGAGATCTCCTCGCCCTCCAGGTACTTCTCCATCACCGAGTCGTCGACGTCGGCCAGGGTCTCCATCAGCTTCTCGCGCCACTCGGCCGCGGAGTCGGCCAGGTCGGCCGGGATCTCCTCGATCGCGTAGTCCTCACCCTTCTGGGTCTCCCCGCGCCAGGTGAGGGCGCGCATGCCGATCAGGTCGACGACGCCGATGTGGTCGCCCTCGAGCCCGATCGGGATCTGGAGCACCAGCGGGGTGGCGTTGAGCCGGTCGATCATCATCTGCACGCAGCGGAAGAAGTCGGCACCGGTCCGGTCGAGCTTGTTGACGAAGCACATCCGCGGGACGTTGTACTTGTCCGCCTGCCGCCAGACGTTCTCCGTCTGCGGCTCGACGCCGGCGACACCGTCGTACACCGCGACCGCACCGTCCAGAACCCGCAGCGACCGCTCCACCTCGACCGTGAAGTCGACGTGGCCGGGCGTGTCGATGATCTGGATCGTGTGGCCCTTCCACTCGCACTTCGTGGCGGCGGAAGTGATCGTGATACCGCGCTCCTGCTCCTGCTCCATCCAGTCCATGACGGCGGCGCCCTCGTGGACCTCACCGATCTTGTACGTGATGCCGGTGTAGAACAGGATTCGCTCGGTGGTAGTGGTCTTACCGGCATCGATGTGCGCCATGATGCCGATGTTGCGTACGTTGGCGAGCGCGTCTGCGGCGGCCACTTCAATCCCTACTTATCGTCGTCTAGACACAACTGGTGGCGGTTCCGGCGCCTCGTGGGCGCCGGAACCAGGGTGTTACCAGCGGTAGTGCGCGAAGGCCTTGTTGGACTCGGCCATCTTGTGCGTGTCCTCGCGCCGCTTGACGGCGGCACCGAGGCCGTTGCTCGCGTCCAGCAGCTCGTTCATCAGCCGCTCGACCATGGTCTTCTCGCGACGGGCGCGGGAGTAGGTGACCAGCCAGCGCAGACCGAGGGTGGTCGCGCGGGCCGGCCGCACCTCGACCGGAACCTGGTAGGTGGCGCCACCGACGCGACGGCTGCGGACCTCGAGGGTCGGCTTCACGTTGTCCATCGCCCGCTTCAGCGTGACGACGGGGTCGGTGCCGGACTTCTCGCGGCAGCCCTCGAGGGCGGCGTAGACGATGCGCTCGGCGAGCTGGCGCTTGCCGCGCAGCAGGATCTTGTTCACCAGCTGGGTGACCAGCGGCGAGTTGTACACCGGGTCAGCGACCAGCGGCTTCCGCGGAGCGGGTCCCTTACGCGGCATGTCAGCTCTTCTCCTTCTTCGCGCCGTAACGGCTGCGAGCCTGCTTGCGGTTGCGGACACCCTGGGTGTCCAGCGAGCCGCGAACGATCTTGTACCGCACGCCGGGGAGGTCCTTCACACGGCCGCCGCGGACGAGCACGATCGAGTGCTCCTGCAGGTTGTGGCCGACGCCCGGGATGTAGGCGGTCACCTCGATCTGGCTGCTGAGCTTGACACGAGCGACCTTGCGCAGCGCCGAGTTCGGCTTCTTGGGGGTGGTGGTGTACACGCGGGTGCACACGCCGCGCCGCTGGGGAGACCCCTTGAGCGCCGGGGTCTTGGTCTTGGTCGTCTTGGCCTGACGGCCCTTTCGGACCAGCTGCTGAATGGTGGGCACCGGGTTTCTCCGCTCCCTTCGGCCGCTGCGAGGCGACCGCGCCGTCTGCTCTAGCCGGCCTGATGGACGGCTCTCCTACATTCCAACCAGGGCCACCTGACGGGGGTCCCAGCACCCGCGGTCGGGCGTGTCGCCCGAGTCACGGTCCCGGTGCGGGTCGCTCGCGCGTCGTACCGGGGTTTGTCACCGGCGCAGGAAACTCCCGACGCCAGGTCTTGGGGCTCTGTCGTGCGGCCGCGCGATCACCGGCTGACCGGTTCCGGCGCACGCACGCATTGCCCGGGCTGGCCCGGGCACAAGGGGAAAGAGTACCTACCACAGCCGCGCGGGTCAAAACGGAGCGGTCCGGGAGGACCGCGTCGCAGTCCGCCAGCCGATCTCGTCGCGCCCGCCCGCCCGTCATGGGCACCTACGGTGACAAGTGTACCGGCTTCCCCCGCGCTCGGCCCGGCGGCCCCGGTTCCGCCCCGGCACCGGACATCAGGGCATACCGGTCGTAGCTGGTCAGCGAGCCGCCCACCGGGGCAGCCGGCTCACGTGATCTGCACCACCAGGGCCAGCGCGAGCCCGCCCAGGCTGAGCAGCAGGCCCACTCCCCCGCAGCTGAGCCCGGCCACGGCCAGGCCGCGGCCGGTGAACCGGACCGCCGGCGGCGGCGCCGGCCGCCGGATCTGCCGCCGGGCCAGCAGCCCCGCCACGATGGCGGCGGTGCCGGCGATCGCCCCGAGCACGGTGAACGCACCGGCGGCCCACGCCCCGCCGTAGTTCGGCCCGGCGACGCCGAAGCAGAGGACCAGCAGCGAGACCAGGATCGAGGCGATCCCGGTGACCAGCGACCCGATGGCGAGCCCGGAGGTCACCGGCGGCACGTCCAGGTGGACCACCCCGAACGGCGTGCCCGGGACCGCGTCGACCCGCTTCGGCGGGCGCGGCGCCTCGCGCGGGGGCGGCGGCACCGCCGCCGGGGACACGGACCCCCAGCCACCGCCGGCCGGCGCGCTCCCCGGCGCGGCCCACCCGCCGCCGGACCCCGGCTGCTGCCCGGGGTACGCCCCGGACGCCGGCCAACCGGCGGGGGCGGACCCTCCGTGCGGTGTCCCGGGAAACGCCGGGGCGGACTGATGCCCGACGTGGTGCGGCGCGACCCCGGGCGGCGCCGGCCCGTACCCGCCGGCGGGTTCGGGCGCGGGCGCGCTCCCCCGCCCGGTCAGTCGACGTTCGGGGCGAAGTCGTGCCCGAACGGGGCGCCGGCGAGCCGGACCACGCCGATCACCACGGCCGCCACGATCGCCACGGCCGCGAGCAGCAGACCCGTCCAGGCCAGCTGCTCGCCCCGGCGCAGCCAGCCGGCGCCGGTGAGGAAGCCACCCGAGACGTACGCCTCGCGCCGCGCCTGCCGGGCGAGGGTGAGCGCGAGGGTCGCGGGCACCACGCCGCCGATGAAGAGCCCGGTGAGCGCCCCGATCAGCCCGAGGGCGAAGACCGCGCGGGCCTTGGTCGAGCGGACCGGCTCGGGGTCGAGCGGATGGCGCCACTGCTGGGCGACGGGTACCTGCCCGGGCATGGTCGTCATGCCCACCATCATGCCCCGGCGCGCCGCCCGAGGGGTCCGCGCCCGCTCGGCGGGTGCGCGGACGCGACGAGGCCCCCGGCGGGTGCCGGGGGCCTCGTCGTTCCTACTGCTTAGCGGTACGACCCGAAGTCGAAGTCGTCCAGCGGCACCGCCTGGCCGCTGGCCGGCCCGAAGCCGTAGTCGGTCTCCGGGTAGCCGGTCATCGAGTAGACCTTGGCCTTCGCCTCCTCGGTCGGCTCGACCCGGACGTTGCGGTACTTGCTGATGCCCGTACCGGCCGGGATGAGCTTACCGATGATCACGTTCTCCTTGAGGCCGATCAGCGAGTCGCTGCGGGCGTGGATCGCCGCGTCCGTCAGCACCCGGGTGGTCTCCTGGAAGGAGGCCGCCGACAGCCAGGAATCCGTGGCCAGCGAGGCCTTGGTGATACCCATCAGCACCGGGCGACCGGCGGCGGGCTCGCCACCCTCGCCGACGAGCCGGCGGTTCTCCGACTCGAACAGCGCCCGGTCGACCAGCACGCCCGGCAGGAACTCGGTCGAGCCGGAGTCGATGACCGTCACCCGCTTGAGCATCTGGCGGATGATGATCTCGATGTGCTTGTCGTGGATGAGCACACCCTGCGAGCGGTAGACCTCCTGGACCTCCTGGGTCAGGTGGACCTGGACCGCGCGCGGGCCGAGGATGCGCAGCAGCTCGTGCGGGTCGATGGTGCCCTCGGTGAGCTTCTCGCCGACCTCGACGTGGTCGCCGTCGTGCGCCCGGAGCCGGACCCGCTTCGAGATCTTGTCATAGACGATCTCGTCGCTGCCGTCGTCCGGGATGACGACGATCTTGCGGGACCGCTCGCCGTCCTCGATCCGGATCCGACCCGGGGTGTCGGCGATGGGCGCCTTACCCTTCGGGATCCGGGCCTCGAAGATCTCCTGGACACGGGGCAGACCCTGGGTGATGTCCTCACCCGCGACACCACCGGTGTGGAAGGTACGCATCGTCAGCTGCGTGCCCGGCTCACCGATCGACTGGGCGGCGATGATGCCGACCGCCTCGCCGACGTCCACGGTCTTGCCGGTCGGCAGCGAGCGGCCGTAGCACGCACCGCAGACGCCCAGCTTCGACTCGCAGGTGAGCACGCTGCGCACCCGCACCGTCTCCACCCCGGCCGCGACGATCGCGTCGACCAGGATCGAGTTGATGTCCTGACCCCGGTGGGCCACCACGGTGCCGTCCGGCCCCTTGATGTCGTCGGCCAGGGTACGGGCGTGCACGCTGGTCTCGGCGTGCTCGTGCACGACCAGCTTGCCGTCCAGCCGCTCGCCGATCTGCATCGGGATGGCGCGGTCGGTGCCGCAGTCCTCCTCGCGGATGATGACGTCCTGCGAGACGTCCACCAGACGCCGGGTCAGGTAACCCGAGTCGGCGGTACGCAGGGCGGTGTCCGCGAGACCCTTCCGGGCACCGTGCGTGGAGATGAAGTACTCCAGCACGGACAGACCCTCCCGGTACGAGGCCTTGATCGGCCGCGGGATGATCTCGCCCTTCGGGTTGGCCACCAGACCACGGATCGCCGCGATCTGCCGGAGCTGGAGCAGGTTACCGCGGGCACCCGAGTTGATCATCTTCCACAGCGGGTTCTCCTGCGGCAGCGCGGTGTCCATCTCCTTGGCGACCTCGTTGGTCGCCTTGGTCCAGATCTCGATGAGCTCGCCGCGACGCTCCTCGGCGGTCATCAGACCACGCTGGTACTGCTTGTCGATCCGGTCGGCTTCCTTCTCGTACCGGTCCAGGATCTCCCGCTTGCGCGGGGGAGCGATGACGTCCTCCATGCCGATGGTGACGCCGGACCAGGTGGCCCAGTGGAAACCGGCCTCCTTGAGCCCGTCCAGGGTGGCCGCCAGGGCCACCTTCGGGAAGCGCTCGGCGAGGTCGTTGACGATCGCGGAGAGCTGGCCCTTGCGGATCTCGTAGTTCACGAAGCGGTAGCCCTGCGGCAGCGTCTCGTTGAACAGGACCCGGCCCAGGGTGGTCTCCACCGTCACCGGCTCGCCCTCGACCCAGCCCTCGGGCGCGACCCACGGCTCCGCGCCGGCGCCGTTGTCGACCCCGACGATGCCCCGCAGGCGGATCTTGACCGGGGTCTGCAGGTGCAGCTCCCGGTTGTCGTACGCCATGCGCGCCTCGGCGTCCGAGCTGAACGCCCGGCCCTCGCCCTGCCCACCGGGGGTGAGGTGGGTGAGGTGGTAGAGGCCGATGACCATGTCCTGGGTGGGCATGGTGACCGGCTTGCCGTCGGCCGGCTTGAGGATGTTGTTCGACGACAGCATCAGGATCCGCGCCTCGGCCTGGGCCTCGGCGGACAGCGGCACGTGGACCGCCATCTGGTCACCGTCGAAGTCGGCGTTGAACGCGGTGCACACCAGCGGGTGGATCTGGATCGCCTTGCCCTCGACCAGCTGCGGCTCGAAGGCCTGGATGCCCAGCCGGTGCAGGGTCGGCGCCCGGTTCAGCAGGACCGGGTGCTCGCCGATGACCTCTTCCAGCACGTCCCACACGACCGGCCGCTGCCGCTCGACCATCCGCTTGGCGGACTTGATGTTCTGCGCGTGGTTGAGGTCCACCAGCCGCTTCATCACGAACGGCTTGAACAGCTCCAGCGCCATCTGCTTGGGCAGGCCGCACTGGTGCAGCTTGAGCTTCGGGCCGACCACGATGACCGAACGGCCGGAGTAGTCGACGCGCTTGCCGAGCAGGTTCTGGCGGAACCGGCCCTGCTTGCCCTTGAGCATGTCGGAGAGCGACTTCAGCGGGCGGTTACCCGGGCCGGTGACCGGCCGGCCGCGACGGCCGTTGTCGAACAGCGCGTCGACTGCCTCCTGGAGCATCCGCTTCTCGTTGTTGACGATGATCTCGGGCGCGCCGAGGTCGATCAGCCGCTTGAGGCGGTTGTTCCGGTTGATCACCCGGCGGTACAGGTCGTTCAGGTCGGAGGTCGCGAAGCGGCCACCGTCCAGCTGCACCATCGGACGCAGGTCCGGCGGGATGACCGGGACGCAGTCCAGCACCATGCCGAGCGGCGAGTTGCGGGTGTTCTGGAACGCCGCCACGACCTTGAGCCGCTTGAGCGCCCGGATCTTCCGCTGGCCCTTGCCGGACCGGATGGTCTCGCGCAGGCTCTCGGCCTCGGCCTCCAGGTCCATGTTCTGGACCAGCGCCTTGATGGCCTCGGCGCCCATGCTGCCGGTGAAGTACTCGCCGAAGCGGTCGCGCAGCTCGCGGTAGAGCAGCTCGTCGGTGACCAGCTGCTTCGGCTCCAGCTTGCGGAAGGTGTCGAGGACCTCGTCGAGGCGGTCGATCTCGCGCTGGGCCCGGTCGCGGATCTGGCGCATCTCGCGCTCTCCGCCCTCCTTGACCTTGCGCCGGACGTCCGCCTTCGCGCCCTCGGCCTCCAGCTCGGCCAGGTCGGCCTCGAGCTTGGCGGCCCGCTTCTCGATCTCCGAGTCGCGGCTGTTCTCGGCCTGCCGCTTCTCGGCCAGGATCTCGTTCTCGATGGTCGAGAGGTCACGGTGACGCGCTTCGGCGTCCACGCTCGTCACGACGTACGAGGCGAAGTAGATGATCTTCTCGAGGTCCTTCGGCGCGAGGTCCAGCAGGTAGCCCAGCCGGCTCGGCACGCCCTTGAAGTACCAGATGTGAGTCACCGGAGCGGCCAGCTCGATGTGACCCATCCGCTCCCGGCGGACCTTGGAGCGGGTCACCTCGACGCCGCAGCGCTCGCAGATGATGCCCTTGAAGCGGACCCGCTTGTACTTACCGCAGTAGCACTCCCAGTCCCGCTGCGGACCGAAGATCTTCTCGCAGAAGAGCCCGTCCTTTTCCGGCTTCAGGGTGCGGTAGTTGATGGTCTCGGGCTTCTTGACCTCGCCGTGGGACCACTGACGGATGTCGTCGGCGGTGGCGAGACCGATGCGCAGCTCGTCGAAGAAGTTGACGTCGAGCACTATGTCCCCTATGTCGTCGTCTGTACTGCTTAGCTAACGGGCGGGGTCGGGAGCCGGCGAACCGGCTCCCGACCGCTCGCCTCAGACCTCTTCGACCGAGCTCGGCTCGCGCCGGGACAGGTCGATGCCCAGCTCCTCCGCGGCCCGGAACACCTCGTCGTCGGTCTCGCGCATCTCCAGGGCCACACCGTCGCTGGACAGCACCTCGACGTTGAGGCACAGCGACTGCAGCTCCTTGAGCAGCACCTTGAACGACTCCGGGATGCCCGGCTCCGGGATGTTCTCGCCCTTGACGATCGCCTCGTAGACCTTGACCCGGCCGAGGACGTCGTCGGACTTGATGGTCAGCAGCTCCTGCAGGGCGTAGGCGGCGCCGTACGCCTGCATGGCCCAGCACTCCATCTCACCGAAGCGCTGGCCACCGAACTGGGCCTTACCACCCAGCGGCTGCTGCGTGATCATCGAGTACGGGCCGGTCGACCGGGCGTGGATCTTGTCGTCGACCAGGTGGTTGAGCTTGAGGATGTAGACGTAGCCGACCGCGATCGGGTCCGGCAGCGGCTCGCCGGAGCGACCGTCGAACAGCTGCGCCTTGCCGGAGGAGCCGATCAGCTGCTTGCCGTCCCGGTTGGGCAGGGTCGACGCGAGCAGACCGGAGATCTCCTCCTCCCGGGCACCGTCGAAGACCGGAGTGGCCACGTTGGTGTCGGGCTCGGACTCGTGCGCCTCGATCGAGCGGAGCTGGCGCTTCCACTCGGCGTCGTCGCCGTCCACGCTCCAGCCGGTCTTGGCCACCCACCCGAGGTGGGTCTCCAGGACCTGGCCGATGTTCATCCGGGACGGCACACCGAGCGGGTTCAGCACGATGTCGACCGGGGTGCCGTCCTCCAGGAACGGCATGTCCTCGATCGGCAGGATCTTGGAGATGACGCCCTTGTTGCCGTGGCGGCCCGCGAGCTTGTCACCGTCCTGGATCTTGCGCTTCTGGGCCACGTAGACCCGGACCAGCTCGTTCACGCCCGGGGGCAGCTCGTCGCCGTCCTCGCGGGAGAAGGTACGCACACCGATGACCGTGCCGGTCTCGCCGTGCGGCACCTTCAGCGAGGTGTCCCGGACCTCGCGCGCCTTCTCGCCGAAGATCGCGCGGAGCAGCCGCTCCTCGGGGGTCAGCTCGGTCTCACCCTTCGGGGTGACCTTGCCGACCAGGATGTCGCCGGGGACGACCTCGGCGCCGATCCGGATGATGCCGCGCTCGTCGAGGTCGGCGAGCATCTCCTCGCTGACGTTCGGGATGTCGCGGGTGATCTCCTCCGGGCCGAGCTTGGTGTCCCGGGCGTCGACCTCGTGCTCCTCGATGTGGATCGAGGTGAGCACGTCCTGCTGCACGAGGCGCTGCGACAGGATGATCGCGTCCTCGTAGTTGTGGCCCTCCCAGGTCATGAACGCCACGAGCAGGTTGCGCCCGAGCGCCATCTCGCCCTCGTCGGTGCACGGACCGTCGGCGATGACCTGGCCGGCCTCGACGCGGTCGCCCTCGAAGACGACCGGCTTCTGGTTGACGCAGGAGCCGGCGTTGGAGCGGCGGAACTTGTGCAGCAGGTACGTCCGGCGGTGGCCGTCGTCCTGGTGGACGGTGATGTAGTCCGCGCAGAGGTCCTCGACCACACCGCCGACCTCGGCGACGACCACGTCACCGGCGTCCACGGCCGCCCGGTACTCCATGCCCGTGCCGACCAGCGGGGCCTCGGCCTTGACCAGCGGCACCGCCTGGCGCTGCATGTTCGCGCCCATGAGCGCGCGGTTGGCGTCGTCGTGCTCGAGGAACGGGATCATCGCGGTCGCGACCGAGGTCATCTGCCGCGGCGACACGTCCATGTAGTCGACGGCCGACGGCGCCACGTCCTCGGTCTCGCCGCCCTTACGGCGGACCAGGACGCGGTCCTCGGCGAACGACCCGTCCGACTTCAGCGGAGCGTTGGCCTGCGCCTTGACGAACCGGTCCTCCTCGTCCGCGGTCAGGTAGTCGATCTGGTCGGTGACCCGACCGTCGATGACCTTCCGGTACGGCGTCTCGATGAAGCCGAACGGGTTGACCCGGGCGAAGGTGGAGAGCGCGCCGATCAGACCGATGTTCGGGCCTTCGGGCGTCTCGATCGGGCACATCCGGCCGTAGTGGGACGGGTGCACGTCACGGACCTCGAAGCCGGCCCGCTCCCGGGACAGACCACCCGGGCCGAGCGCGCTCAGCCGGCGCCGGTGGGTCAGGCCCGCCAGCGGATTGGTCTGGTCCATGAACTGGGACAGCTGCGACGTGCCGAAGAACTCCTTGATCGCCGCCACCACCGGGCGGATGTTGATCAGGGTCTGCGGCGTGATCGCCTCGACGTCCTGGGTGGTCATCCGCTCGCGGACGACCCGCTCCATCCGGGAGAGACCGACCCGGACCTGGTTCTGGATCAGCTCGCCCACGGTGCGCAGGCGCCGGTTGCCGAAGTGGTCGATGTCGTCGGCCTCGTAGCCCTCCTCACCGGCGTGCAGCCGGCAGAGGTATTCCACGGTGGCGACGATGTCGTCCTCGGTCAGCGTGCCGGTGGTGATCGGCACGTCCAGCTCGAGCTTCTTGTTGAACTTGTAACGACCGACCTTGGCGACGTCGTACCGCTTCGGGTTGAAGAAGAGGTTGTCGAGCAGGGTCTGGGCGTTCTCACGGGTCGGCGGCTCGCCAGGGCGGAGCTTCCGGTAGATGTCGAGCAGCGCCTCGTCCTGCCCGGCGATGTGGTCCTTCTCGAGCGTGGTCATCATCAGCTCGGACCAGCCGAACTTCTCGCGGATCTGCTCCGCGGACCACCCGATGGCCTTGAGCAGGACGGTGACGGCCTGCCGGCGCTTGCGGTCGATGCGGACGCCGACCGTGTCGCGCTTGTCGATGTCGAACTCCAGCCAGGCACCCCGGCTCGGGATGACCTTGACGCTGGAGAGGTCGCGGTCGGAGGTCTTGTCCGGCTGCTTGTCGAAGTAGACGCCCGGCGAGCGGACGAGCTGGCTGACCACGACGCGCTCGGTGCCGTTGATGATGAAGGTGCCCTTCGGCGTCATCATCGGGAAGTCACCCATGAACACCGTCTGGCTCTTGATCTCGCCGGTGGTGTTGTTGGTGAACTCCGCGGTCACGAACAGCGGGGCGCAGTAGGTCAGGTCCTTCTCCTTGCACTCCTCGATCGAGGCCTTGACCTCGTCGAAGCGCGGAGCCGAGAAGGAGAGCGACATGGTGCCGGAGAAGTCCTCAATGGGACTGATCTCGTCGAGGATCTCCGCGAGACCCGAGCGTGCGTGCGGGTCGTCCGACGACCGGCCCTGCCAAGCCTCGTTGCCGACGAGCCAGTCGAAGGACTCGTTCTGGATGGCGAGGAGGTTGGGGACCTCGAGGTGTTCGGTAATCCGACCGAAAGAAACTCGGCGGGGCGCGAAAGCGCTCGACGTACGACTGGTCTTCGCAGGGCGGGAAGCTGCCAAGATGCGTCCTTCCGAGGACCGGTGCTGCAGAACGGCTGGTACGCGTGCACTCCAATGACCCCACCAGAAATATCCGTAAACGGACATTTCCGAGCAGGGGTCAAGTCGGAAGGCAGCGCAAACTAGCAGTGTAGCCGAGAGGCTAACCGCTGTCCAGCCCACCCCGCAGGTCATCGCGGAACTTGCCTCGGGACCTCGGAAAACCGGGTCAACCGGGCTGCTCGGAACGCGACGTTCCTGCCGGTCCGCTCAGGCGCAGCGGCGGTGGTGCTGCCGTTGCCTTACCCGAGAGGCGGCCGTTGCAAGCGCGGAAGGTCTTGCTGGTGTCAGCGTGCCTGCCGGGCCGTGCCGCGTCAAGGGCCGGTTACCGCTCGGGGTGTCTTTCCCACCGACGGGCTACCGACAGACGCCCCGGGGACGCCGGTACGCCGGACGCGGACGCCCTGCTCACGCCGCTGCCACCCGGTGGCACCAACACGGCGGGCGGCGATCCGGTTCCCCGGATCACCGCCCGCCGCGACGCGGTGTGCCCCGGCTCACGTGAGCCGGACGCGCGTCAGGTCGAACTCAAGGTCACTTGAGGGTGACCTTGGCGCCCTCGCCCTCGAGCTTGGCCTTGGCCTTCTCGGCGGTCTCCTTGTTGGCCTTCTCCAGGACGGCCTTCGGAGCAGCCTCGACCAGGTCCTTGGCCTCCTTGAGGCCCAGGCCGGTCAGCTCGCGCACGACCTTGATGACCTGGATCTTCTTGCCACCGTCGGCGTCGAGGATGACGTCGAACTCGTCCTTCTCCGGCTCGGCCTCGGCGGCCGGGCCGGCGGGGCCGCCGGCGGCGGCGACGGCGACCGGAGCCGCCGCGGTGACCTCGAAGGTCTCCTCGAACTGCTTCACGAACTCGGAGAGCTCGATCAGCGTCATCTCCTTGAACGCGTCGAGCAGCTCGTCGGTGCTGAGCTTCGCCATGTCTGGCGTCCTTTCTGAAAGTGAAAACTAAGAACGTGGGTGCGCCGGGTGGCCTCAGGCCGCCTCGGCGCCCTCCTTCTCGCGCTTGTCCTGCAGAGCGGCCGCCAGACGCGCGGTCTTGGCGAGCGGAGCCTGGAACAGGGCCGCGGCCTTGCTCAGGTTGCCCTTCATGGCGCCGGCCAGCTTCGCCAGCAGCACCTCGCGGGACTCCAGGTCGGCGAGCTTCGTGACCTCGGCCGCGGAAATGGCCTTGCCCTCGAAGACACCGCCCTTGATGACGAGCTTCGGGTTGGCCTTCGCGAACTCGCGAAGCCCCTTCGCCGCCTCGACGACGTCGCCCGAAACGAAAGTCAGCGCGGTAGGACCGGTGAACAGCTCGTCGAGGCCGGAGATGCCCGCGTCGGTCGCGGCACGCTTGGCCAGCGTGTTCTTCGCGACCGTGTAGCTGGTCTCCTTGCCGAGCGAGCGCCGCAGCTGGGTGAGCTGCGAAACCGTGAGCCCGCGGTACTCGGTCAGCACGGTGGCCCCCGCGTTGCGGAAGCTCTCGGTCAGCTCGGCGACGGCCGTGGCCTTGTCGGCCCGGATCGGCTTGTCCGCCATGTCCCTCCTCTCTCGTTGCTCGGAGCTGGTACGCCGGCGACGAGCGAAGGCTCGCGACGGCGGCGGAGGCATCACGACAACGAGAAAAGCCCCGGCGCAGGGCGCACGGGGCGAGGGCCGGCAACGTGGGCGCGGTCGGCGGACCACGCACAGCACCGAGTTTCGCTTGCCGCCCTGCGCGGGTCGCCCGTCATCGCGGGACCTTCGACCGTGCCGGGGCACGGTGACCAGCGGTCTCTGGGTGGAACTACGCGACAAGGTTACGCGACGTGTCCCGTTACCTCCAAATCGCCCCCGGAGTGCTCCCGGTCACTCAGGCGCGGCTCCGCCGACCCCAGCCGTAGCCCGCCAGCGCCACAGCCGCCCAGGCCAGCGCCCAGGCGGTCAGCAGCAGGCCGGTGGGGGCCGCCAGCGGGCCGGCCAGCGCCCGGGCGGTGGGCAGCACCGGCGGGACCAGCCAGGGCGCCACCGAGCCGGAGAGGCCGAGGACCACCGCGGCCACCGCGCCGACGGTGAGCACGGCCACGCCGTAGCCGGCGCTGCGGGTGATCGCCCGGCTGGCCAGGGCGCCCAGCGCCACCGCCGCCGGCAGCGCCAGCAGGTGGGCCCAGAGGCCGAGCGCCAGCCCCTCGGCCAGCGGCCGGTCCCCCGGCCCGGCCGGGCCGGTCACCCCGCCGACCAGCCAGGGGAAGACCAGCGCCACGGCCACCGTGCCCAGGCCGGCCACGGTCGCCGCGAGCAGGCCGGCGGCCCGCTCCCGGGCCGCGCCGAGCACCACCCGGGCCAGCCGGCGCTGCACGTCGGGCTCGACGTCGAGCAGGATCTTGGTCTGCCAGGCCAGCACCGGGAAGAGCACCACCGCCGAGACGCCGTAGGCCTCCGCCGGCTGGGCCCGGCCGCCGCCGTAGAGGACGCCGAGGGCCAGCAGGCCGGCCAGCACCGGGGCCAGCGCCCGCCCGGTACGCAGGAAGCCGGCCAGCCGAAGCCGGACGAGGGCGGTCACCGGGCCACCTCGGGCGC
>NZ_JBSSLX010000043.1:0-35989 GCF_053890995.1 Micromonospora sp. I033
CCCGATCCGGCGCGGCGAGGCGGCGGCCGGGGGGATCCGGCCGCCGCCTCACCCCACCTTCACCTACCGGGCGGACGCCTCGTCGGCGTGCCGGCGGAGCCACTCCAGCGCCGACCCGGCGTGGCGCAGCACCGAGATGTGCCCGTCCTCCGGGTGGCGGCGCAGCTCCGCGGCGGGGCACCGGCCGGCCAGCCACTCGGCGTGGGCCACCGGCGCGATCCCGTCCCGCTCACCGTGCAGCAGCAGCACCGGCGGCGTCACCCGGGCGGGATCGAAGCCCCATGGACGCACGTACGCCAGGTCGTCGTCGATCAGCCCGCCCGGGCCGGCCCGCACCGCCGGGCCCACCACACTGTCGAACCAGGACCACTCGCCGTGCAGCGCGGCCAGGTCGGCCGGGGTGAACTCCGGGTCGTACGCGGCACCCGAGGTCTCGTGCGCCTCCTTGGCCGCCCGTCCCGCGGCGGCCGCCCGCAGTGACGCCACCCCGGCGGGCACCATGCCCGCGAACCAGTCCAGCCCGGCCGCGCCGTACGGGGCCAGGCCGGCGCCGACCACCACCGCGACCACCCGCTCGGCCAGGAGCGCGCCGCAGGCCAGGGCGTGTGGGCCGCCGCCGGAGTGGCCCATCACCGCGAACCGGTGGAGGCCCAGCGCGTCGGCCACGGCGGCGACGTCGGTGGCGGCGGAGGCGATGTCCCGTCCCGGCAGGGGCGTCGACCCGCCGTAGCCCGGGCGGTCGTGGGAGACCCAGCGGAGGCCGAGCTCGTCGGCCGCGGCGAACAGCGGCGCGGGTGGCGCACCGATGTTCGGCGTGCCGTGATGCCAGAAGACGGCCAGCCGGTCCGACCCGCCGGTGTCGTAGACGTGCAGGGTGCGACCGTCGCCCAGGCGCAGGTCCGTCTCGGTCACCATGAGCGGAGGGTACGTCCGCCCCGTCTCCGCCGCCGACCGGCCGAAAGCGTGCGACGCCGCCGCCACGCCGTACGGGCGGGCACCGCTACGGTCGGGGCGTGACCGAGCGCGCCCACCTGACCGAGACCCGGGCCGCGTACGACACCGTCGCCGTCGACTACGCCGCGCTGGTCACCGCCAGACTGCCCGAGCTGCCGCTGGACCGGGCGCTGCTCGGGGCCTTCGCCGAGCTGGCCCGCGCCACCGGCGGGCCGGTGGCCGACCTCGGCTGCGGCCCCGGCCACGTCACCGCCCACCTGGTGGGCCTGGGCGTCGAGGCCTTCGGCGTCGACCTGTCGCCGCGGATGGTCGCGCTGGCCCGGCAGGCGTATCCGGGGTTGCGCTTCGAGGCCGGCTCGATGACCGCGCTGGACCTGCCCGACGGGCGGCTCGGCGGGGTGCTCAGCTGGTGGTCCATCGTGCACACACCGCGCGAACTGCTGCCCCGGGTCTTCGCCGAGTTCCACCGGGTGCTCGCCCCCGGCGGGCACGCGTTGCTCGGCTTCCACGGCGGGGACGACGAGCACGTCCGCCGCGACCGGGCCTACGGCCACCCGGTGCCGCTCGACGTGCACTTCGCCCGGCCGGAGGGGATCGCCGGGCTGCTCGCGGAGGCGGGTCTCGTGGTGACCGCGACCATGTGGGCGGCGCCGGAGGAGGGACGGCGCCGCCCGTCGGCGTACCTGTTCGCCCGCAGGCCCGGGTAGGGTCGACCACGTGGCGGTGTTCGGGGCGGTCCTGCTGGTCGTCGGCTGTCTCGCGGCGATCCTCGTGCTCCTGGCCCGGCTCGGGGCGCGGGTCCGGCGGCGGGGTGTCGGCGGCGACGTGATGGGTCCGTTCGACGAGATCTGGCATCCCTCCGCCCACCGGTTCCGGGCCGAAGTCAAGGTGTACGAGGAGCGCGTGGTGCCGTCCCGCACCGGCGAACCGGAGGATGTGGTCTAGGTCACACGACCTGGTCCGGGCGGGCTGTCGAATCGGTTGTTCCTCGGCCGTCGGCAGGGTGGAGGCCGGCGCGGGGCCGGACCCGAAGGAGGCACCATCATGCGACTCACCATCACCACGTTCCTGACCCTGGACGGCGTCATGCAGGCCCCGGGTGGGCAGGAGGAGGACCGCTCCGGCGGGTTCGACCTGGGCGGCTGGCTGCCACCGCACTTCGACGAGACGGTCGGCGGGTGGATGGGCGAGACCCTCGAGCGGGCCGAGGCCCTGCTGCTCGGCCGCCGCACCTACGACATCATGGCCGCCTACTGGCCGCACGTGACCGACCCGGCCGAAGGCGGGCCGGACAACCCGCTCAACCGGCTGCCCAAGTACGTCGCCACCAACCGCGACGACGAGCTGACCTGGTCGGGTTCCCACCGCCTCGGCGGTGACCTGGCCGCCGCCGTCACCGAACTCAAGAACCGACCCGGCGGCGAACTCCAGGTGCACGGCAGCGGCGCGCTCGCCCGGTCGCTCATGCGGGAGAACCTCATCGACACGTACCAGCTGCTGGTGTTTCCCGTGGTGCTGGGGCGCGGACAGCGACTCTTCGCCGACGGCGTGCCCCCGGCGGGCCTGCGGCTGACCGGCACCCGCACCTCCGGCAGCGGGGTGACCATGCTGACCTACGACAGCGCCGGCGCGCCGGCCTTCGGCACCGTCTGAGGGCGAGCCGAGAATGCGGACACCGCGTCATCCGCGGGCGTGCGGCCCGGCCGCGCGCCCGCCGCGCCGGCCGTGAAAGTCGCTGTCCGGTTGCCGGAGCGCAGTGATGGACGGATGGCGGGACCGGGCCGCTAGGGTGACCGACGTGACGGACGGCGTGCGCGTGGTCGAGGTGGTGCCCTACGACCCGGCCTGGCCGGAGCGGTTCGAGGCCGAACAACGGCTGTTGTCGGATGCCCTGCCCGTGGCGCTGCACATCGAGCACATCGGATCCACCAGTGTGCCCGGCCTGGCGGCCAAGCCCATCATCGACATCATGGCGGTGGTACCTGAGGTTCAAGCGGTCGTCGCTGACCTCCGACCGCTTGAGCGGCTCGGGTACGTCTACCGTCCGGCGGCCTTCCCCGAGGACAGTGATCACCTGTTCTTCGCGAAGGACAGCGCCGCGAAGCGGAGCCACCACCTCCACGTCTTCGGCGTCACGTCGTTGGTGCCGGAAGAGAACCGGGTCTTTCGCGCCTACATCGCGGCCAACCCCGACGCCGCCCGACGCTACGAGGCGGCGAAGAAGCGTGCGGCCGAGTTGAATCCCTACAGCCGGGCCCAGTACGGCGCCGCGAAGGAAGCAACGATGGTGCAGCTGTCGGCCGAGGCCCGCCTGTGGAGCGAATCAGCTCGGCGGCTGATGTGACCGTACGAGGGCCGGCTTAGCTGCTAGCGCCGCACAAAGATCAGGCAGGCCGCAGAGGCCGCGACGGTGATGAAAGCCGCTACGGTCAGCGCTACCGCGAGCGGATCCGGAGTCGATGGAAGCTCCGCTGACGCTCCCAGGACGATGGTGCCACCTATCAGAGCGAGAGACCCGCCTCTGCGCATCGGCTGCGGCGCGAGACCCTGAAGTAGCGGCGGGACACGCCGCGTGACGATTATTCCGATGCCTAGAGCTGTGGCAGCGATGCCGAGAAGCCCAAACACCAACAGGACGGCGACAGGAGGGGATGCTGACGAGGTGAGCACGAACGTGATCTTCACACGCATCGATTCCAGTGGCTACCCCGACTGCGCGGCGGGACCGGCGTTGCCCCAACCGGTACCTGTCCTCTGGCATTTTTCGCTGACATGGGGTGGGAAGGGTGCGCCCGGCAGGATTCGAACCTGCGGCCTTGGGATTAGAAGTCCCCTGCTCTATCCGCTGAGCTACGGGCGCGCGTCGACGATGTCGCGCCAAGAGGGTACCGCCGACCCGGGGCCTGCCGGGGGAACGGGTGGTCGCGGGCCACGTCGCTGCTCAGCGTCCCACAGCCGGGTTCCCGCGGGCACCCCGGAAAACCGGGTCCCGGGCCACCGGCGCCGGACCGGTCCGTACCCTCGGCGTCGTGCTGCTCGACCAGGAAACCGAGAACGAGATCGCCTACGAGCTGTGCCAGCTCCTCGGCCGCGCCATCCTGCCCGTGGCCGGGTCCGACGGCCCCGGCGCGCCGGCCGGGACCTTCGGCACCGCCTTCTTCTACAGCGAGCTGATCGGCGCGACCGACGACGGGGAGGTGGTGCACGAGTGGCTGCTCACCGCCGCCGCGACCACCCGGACGCCGTACGGGGAGATCGGGCTGCGGCCGAGCGTCACCGAGCCGGCGGACGCGGCCGCGGAGCCGATCGAGCTGTCCGACTTCGCCGACCGGTGGCTGCACCTGCCGGAGATCGGGCTGGCGGCCATGCCGACCGGCGGGCTGCACGGGCACGCCGAGGACCGGGGCTGGAGCTGGCGTACCCAGCAGGTGACCGACGCAGTGGCCGCTCCGGCCGACGCGGTCGCCCGGGTCGGCGCGGAGCCCGGCTCGGCGTTCGTGCTGGCGCTCGGCGTCGGCGCCGACGGGTCGCGGCCGCTGGAGGCGGTGATCGAGCGGGTGTCGCGCGACGGCGACGAGGTGCGGGTTACCACCGAACTGCCGCCGGGGTACGTGGGCGCGCCGGTGTTCGGCGTCGAGGCGCCCGACGGGGACCTCTCGCTGCGCTGCCTGGGTCTCCTGCTGCCGGCGAACGACGGCGGTCACCCGGTCGCGACGTTCGACCGGATCCGGGCGGCCCTGTCGGCGGCGACCGCCGGCTACCGCTGACCCGCCCGGCTCAGCCCTCGGTGGTCGCGCCGGCCGGCTCGTCGGCCGGTCGCCGTGGTGCCGGCGTCGCGGGCTCCGGCTCGGTCGGCCCGACGCCGAGGAAGCCGTCCGCCCACCGTCCGACCTCCGCGAAAACCTTTTCCCGTACGGCGGGGCCGGACAGGGTCAGGTCGTGCAGCCCGCCGTCGAAGCGGGTCAGGGTGACGTGCCGGCCGAGCCGGGGCGCCCAGCGCACCATGTGCTCCACGTCGAGCACCGCGTCGGCGAGGGTGGCGGAGTCGTGCCACTTGGTGCCCCGGTAGCTGCGGGTGGAGCAGGCCAGCAGCACCGGCACCGGGATGTCCAGCCCGGCCCGGAGCTGGCGCTGGCCGGCCCGGATCGCGTTGATCCAGCCGGCCCGCACCGGGAACCCGGCGAGCGGCTTCCAGGCCAGGTCGTAGCGCCACTCGCCGCGGTGGTCGGCGTGCAGGCTCTCGCCGTACATGGTGCCCAGCCCGAACGGGAGGATGCGCTGCGGCGCCCGGCGGCCCAGCCGGGAGACGGCGGCCGCGAGGGGTCGACGGACCAGCCAGGGCGCGTTGATGTCGAAGAACGGACTGTTCAGGAAGATCCCGTCGACCAGGCCGGCCTCGCGGCGGGCGTGCGCCCAGAGCGAGATGATCAGGCCGCCGGTGGAGTGGCCCATGGCGAGCAGGGTGTCGTGCCCGTCGTCCTCGCGGATGATCTTCGCGGCGGCGTCCAGTTCGGGGAAGTATTCGCTCAGGTCGCGGCAGAAGTTCGGGGTCTGGTGCGGTTGCAGGCTGCGGCCGTACTTGCGCAGGTCGAGCGCGTAGAAGTCCCAGCCGCGCTCGGCGAAGAAGTCGGCGACGTGGGTCTGGAAGAAGTAGTCGACGAAGCCGTGCACGTACAGGACGGCCCGGCCGGTCGGGCGCTCCGCCCGCCGGCGGACCAGGGTCGCGACGACCGGTCCCTCGTCGTCGGTGCCCAGGTCGATCGTCTGCCGCTCGTACGGCGGTCCCAGCACGTCCGGTTCCACGACCGCGACGGTACGCCGCGACGCTACCCGGCGGTAGCCCCCCGCCCCCGCCCGCCGGCACCACCGGCCACGGGCGGGGGCGGGGCGCCCTCAGACGGTCTCGGCGTCGGCCCGCTCGGCGGCCTGCGCGGGGATGCCCTCGGGCTGGTCCGTCTCGCGCAGGTGCTTGTTGTGGCGCGGCTCCTGCCGGGTCTTCGCGTCGTTGAGCCGGCGGCGCAGGTCGTCCCGGACGTCGTTGAGCGCGGCGTGCAGGTCCTCCTCGCCGGAGGTGGTGACGATCTTCTGGCGGCCGGCGATCCAGCACTCCAGGGTGACCTTCTGGCCCCGGGCGTTCCGGTCCTTGACCGACACCTCCAGCTCGGTGGCGTCGGCGTGGAACCCGGCGAGCCGGGCGTCGAGGGTCGCGAACTGCTCCGCGATCCAGTTCCGGTCACCCTGGGAGAACCCGGCACCGACCCGGAGGCACTCGGCCACGGTCGCGGGGTTCGCCACGGCGCTCATCGGCGGGCCTCGCAGACGTCTCGGAGAAGCATCGTCGCTCCCTTTCTCTCGGTTGATCAAGTTCATACCCAGTCGGCGCGCGTCCGGAACCGCACCACCGGGTGACCCTTCCGACGTTGTTCCGCCGCAGGTCAGGGCGGTAGGGCCCGCGACAGCTAGCAGACCGGACCTTGATCAGGCGGTTGTCCACAGGGCCGCCCGTCGTCCACAGCCGGGCCGGGACGGCTGGCCCGGGCCCCGTCGCCGGCCGAGGCTCGGTCGGACAAGCCGAGTTCCCCTGGGAGGGGCGATGTTCGATACGTACGTCACGATCGTCGGCAACGTGCTGACCGCGCCGGAGTGGCGCCGGACCACCCAGAGCAACACGCTGGTGGCCAACTTCAAGGTCGCCTCGACCGCCCGCCGCCTCGACCGGGAGAGCGGCCGCTGGGTCGACGGCAACAGCCTGCGCGTGCGGGTGAACTGCTGGCGCAAGCTGGCGGAGGGGGTGGCCGCCTCGGTGGCGGTCGGTGACCCCGTGGTGGTCGCCGGCCGCCTCTACACCCGCGACTGGACCGACGACGCCGGCAACCACCGCACCCTCTACGAGCTGGAGGCGGTCGCCGTCGGGCACGACCTGTCCCGGGGGCGCGCCCGGTTCCTGCGCAACCGGCCGAGCATGACGACCAGCACGGTGGAGGACGCCGAGGCGGAGCGCCGGGTGCACGGCGAGGCCACCGAGCCGGTGCCGGACACGCAGGCCCCGGCGTCGCTCGACGACCGGCCGTTCGACGACGAGTTCCCGCCGCCGGGTTTCGACGCCCCGCGGGTCGGGCTGTCCGGCCGGGTGCACGCGGCGGCGGGTGACCCCGACGAGCTGGCCGACCCGTTCGACGACCGGCCCGACGGCCCGGCCGACGAGGAGGACGACGAGCTGGCCGCGGAGGAGGACGACGAGCTGGCGGCCGAGCCGGCCGCCGGTGAGCCCGACCCGACCGACGGCGTCGAGGGGGTGACCGGGACCGGCCGCGGCCGGCGGGGCCGGCGGCGGACTCCGGTGCCTGCCTGAGCCGCCTGATCGTGCAACGGGGGAGCGGGGTGGTGACGCCGGCGTGGCCACCCCGCCGTACGGCTAGGCTGGCCGGCCGGAGGTGGTGACGGGTGCGGCAGGCGACCGCCATGGCGAACGCGGCGGGACTGGTGGCGGGCTACGCGCTGGACTCGCTGCTCGGCGATCCCCGACGGTGGCATCCGGTGGCCGGCTTCGGTCGGGCGGCCGGCGCCCTGGAGCGGCGGGTCTACCGACCCGAGCGGTCGGCCGGCGCGGCGTTCACCGCGCTCGCGGTCGGCGCGCCGGTGCTGCTCGGCGTGGCCGCAGGCCTCGCCACCCGGCGTCGCCCGGTGGCCCGGGCCGCGCTGGTGGCCGCCGGCACCTGGACGGTGCTGGGCGGCCGCACCCTGCGGCACGAGTCGCGGCTGATGGCCCGGGCGTTGCAGTCCGGTGACCTGCCCGCCGCCCGGGGGCGGCTCAACCACCTCTGCGGACGGGACCCGTCGGCCCTCGACGAGCCGGAGCTCGCCCGGGCCACCGTCGAGTCGGTCGCCGAGAACACCTCCGACGCGGTGGTCGCCCCGCTGGTCTGGGGCGCCGTCGCCGGGCTGCCCGGCCTGCTCGGCTACCGGGCGGCGAACACGCTCGACGCGATGGTGGGCCACCGCTCACCCCGCTACGCCCGCTTCGGCACCCCGGCCGCCCGCCTGGACGACCTGCTCAACCTGATCCCGGCCCGGCTGACCGGGCTGCTCACCGTCGCCGTGGCGCCGGCCGCGCACGGGGACCGCGCGACCGCCTGGCGGGTCTGGCGCCGGGACCGCAACGACCACCCGAGCCCGAACGCCGGCCAGTGCGAGGCGGCGATGGCCGGCGCGCTCGGCGTCCGGCTCGGCGGGCGCAACGTCTACTTCGGACGCGAGGAGACCCGGCCGTTCCTCGGGGACGGGCCCCGGCCCGAGGCGCGGCACCTGAAGCGGGCCGCCCGGATCTCCGGCGCCGTCGGGCTGGCCGCGCTCGGCCTCGCGGCGGCGTACCCGGTGACGGTCGGCCGCCTGGTCGGCGCGACCGGCCGCGCCGCGTTGCGCACCCTCGGCCGGGTGCGTCCGGGGAGCGGGCGATGAGCGGCGGGCTGCTGGTCGCCGGGACCACCTCCGACGCCGGCAAGAGCGTGCTCACCGCCGGCATCTGCCGTTGGCTGCGCCGCCGGGGCGTCCGGGTCGCCCCGTTCAAGGCGCAGAACATGTCCAACAACTCGGCCGTGGTGGTCGGGCCGGACGGGCGCGGCGGCGAGATCGGCCGCGCCCAGGCCATGCAGGCGGCCGCCTGCGGGCTCGCCCCGGACCTGCGCTTCAACCCGGTCCTGCTCAAGCCGGGCAGCGACCACGCCAGCCAGGTGGTGCTGCTCGGCGAGGCGGTGGACACGGTCACCGCCGGCAACTACCGCGAGCTGCGTCCCCGGCTCGCCGGGACCGCCTACGCGGCCCTGGCCGAGCTGCGGGCCGAGTACGACGTGGTGATCTGCGAGGGCGCGGGCAGCCCGGCCGAGATCAACCTGCGGGCCGGCGACTACGTGAACATGGGGCTGGCCCGGCACGCCGGCCTGCCCGCCATCGTGGTCGGCGACATCGACCGGGGCGGGGTGTTCGCCTCGATGTTCGGCACGGTCGCGCTGCTCGACCCGGCCGACCAGGCGCTGGTCGCCGGCTTCGTGATCAACAAGTTCCGGGGTGACCTCGGGCTGCTCCGGCCGGGGCTGGACATGCTGCACCGGGTCACCGGCCGCCCCACCCTCGGGGTGCTGCCGTGGGCGCTCGACCTCTGGCTCGACGCGGAGGACTCGCTCGCGTACGGGCGGGTGCTCGGCCGGCCGGCGGCGCCCCGGGGCACCGACTGGCTCGACGTGGCGGTGGTCCGGCTGCCCCGGATCAGCAACGCCACCGACGTCGAGGCGCTGGCCACCGAGCCCGGCGTCCGGGTGCGACTGACCATCGAGCCGGCCGAGCTGGCCGCCGCCGACCTGGTGGTGCTCCCCGGCTCCAAGTCGACCGTGGCCGACCTGGCCTGGCTGCGGGAGACCGGCCTGGCCGACGCGGTCCTCGCGCACGCCGCCGCCGGCAAACCGCTGCTCGGCATCTGCGGCGGGTTCCAGATGCTCTCCCGGGCCATTCACGACCCGGTGGAGAGCCGCCAGGGTAGCGTGCCCGGTCTGGGGCTGCTCCCCGTCGAAGTCACCTTCGACGCGCGCAAGACGGTCCGGCGCGCCGCCGGCACGGCCGCCGGGGACGTGCCGGTCCACGGATACGAGATCCACCACGGCCAGGTCTCGGCCGCCGACCCGGGCCTGCCGCCGCTGCTCCGCTACGCCGACGGCACCGGCGAGGGGGCCCGGCTGGGCGTGGTGCACGCCACCCACTGGCACGGGGCCTTCGAGTCCGACGCCTTCCGCCGCCGCTTCCTCACCGAGGTCGCCGCACAGGCCGGGCGGACCGGGTTCAAGGTCGCTCCGGACACCGCGTTCGCCGCCGCCCGGGAACGCACCCTGGACCTGCTCGGCGACCTCGTCGAGGAGCACCTCGACACGGACGCGCTGTGGCGGCTCATCGAGTCCGGCCCGCCCGCGGGCCTGCCGTTCATCCCACCCGGCGCGCCGACCAGCTGAGGGCGGCGAACGTCTGAGCGAGCCGGGCGCGCCGAGCCGGGGCGCGCCGGCCACTTGAGCCGGCCAAGGGCGCCGGCGACCTGAGCCGGCCGGGTGGGCGGTCAGTAGCGGACGTCGGCGGGGCGGTCGGACATCGGCAGTCCCGCCTCCCGCCAGCCCTGCACGCCGCCGATCATGTCGGTGGCCCGGCGCAGGCCGAGCGCCTGGAGGCTCGCGGCGGCGAGGCTGGAGCTGTAGCCCTCGCGGCAGACCAGGACGATCTCCCGGTCGTAGCTGGTCGACTCCGGGATGCGCCAGGCGCTGGCCGGGTCCAGCCGCCACTCCAGCACGGTCCGGTCGATGACGATCGCGCCGGGCAGTTCGCCCTGCTCGTGGCGCTGCGCCTCGGTGCGCGTGTCGACCAGCAGGGCCCCGGTGCGGACGGCCTCGACGGTGTCGTGCGGGGTGAGCCGGCGGAGGCCGGCCCGGGCCTGTTCGAGCAGGGCTTCGACGCCCGGACTCATCACGTCATGGAGCACCTCCCGATGATGCCCACGGCGAGGCCGGCCTGACCGGGGAACGGCCTGCTGGGCCACAGGATCCAGCGGAAGGGGGACCGTTACCGTCGGTCGGGTGACGGTGGCGGTGGTCGAGGCGTACGCCGGGTTGGCCCGGCGCGTGCTGGCCGGGCCGGCGCGGTTGGGGCGTACCCGGCTGGTGGCGGTCGACGGGCCGAGCGGCGCGGGCAAGAGCGTCTTCGCGACGCGCCTCGCGGACGCCCTCGCGGCGCTCTCCGGCGGTGCCCGGCCGCCGGTGGTCCGCACCGACGACCTGCTCGACGGCTGGGACGACCAGTTCACCTTCTGGCCCCGGCTGGAGGAGTGGGTGCTCGGACCGGTCCGGGCGGGCCGGCCCGGGTCCTACCGCCGGTACAGCTGGGTGCGCCGCCGGTTCCTGGACCGGCCGGTGCCGGTGCCGGCCGGGCCGGTGCTGGTCGTGGAGGGGGTGAGCGCCGCGCGGGCGGCGGTCCGGCCGGAGCTGACCCTGTCGGTCCTCGTCACCGCGCCGGCCGGGTTGCGGCTGTCCCGGGCCCTCGCGCGCGACGGCGCGGAGATCCTGCCCGAGCTGCGCCGGTGGCACGCCGGGGAACGGGCGCACTTCGCCGCCGACGGCACCGAGACCGCGGTGGACCTGGTGGTCGACGGCGCCCCCGACCTGCCGCACGACGCCGGCCGCTACTACGTCCGCCGGCTCTGAGACGGTGGGCTCGGACGGCGCGGCGAGGTAAGGCCGGCATACGATTCCGGTCATGACCACACCGATCATGTCCGAGTCCGAGGTGCGGGCCGCCGTCGAGCGGGAACTGCCCGGCGTCCGTGCCGACCTCGAGCGACTCGTCCGCATCCCGGGCATCGCCTTCGAGGGCTTCGACCACTCGCACGTCGAGCGTTCCGCGGAGGCGGTGGCGGAGCTGCTGCGCGGCTGCGGCCTCGACACGAAGATCGTGCGTTCCGGCGGCCAGCCGGCGGTGATCGGGACGAAGCCGGCCCCGCCCGGCGCGCCCACCGTCCTCATGTACGCCCACCACGACGTCCAGCCGGTCGGCGACCTCTCGCTCTGGGAGTCCGACCCGTTCGAGCCGGTGGAGCGGGACGGCCGCCTCTACGGCCGCGGCGCGGCCGACGACAAGGCCGGCATCATGGCGCACATCGCCGCGCTGCGCGCGTTCGGCGACCGGCTGCCGGTGGGCGTGGTCCTCTTCATCGAGGGCGAGGAGGAGTACGGCTCGGACTCGCTGGAGCAGCTGCTCATCGCGCACCGTGAGGAGCTCGCGTCGGACGTCATCGTGATCGCCGACTCCACCAACTGGGACGTCGGGGTGCCGGCGCTGACCACCTCGCTGCGCGGCATCGTCAACTGCTTCGTCGAGGTGCGCACCCTCGACCACGCCGTGCACAGCGGCATGTTCGGCGGAGCCGTGCCGGACGCGCTCACCGCGCTCGTGAAGCTGCTCGGCACGCTGCACGACGACGCCGGCAACGTGACCGTCGAGGGCCTGGTCGGCCGCGAGGGCGCCAGCGTCGACTACCCCGAGGACCGGTTCCGCGCCGAGGCCGGGCTGGTCTACGGCGCGCAGCTCTTCGGCAGCGGCCGGATCACCGACCGGCTCTGGACCAAGCCGGCCCTCGCGATCCTCGGCGTGGACGCCCCGGCCACCGGGGAGGCGCCGAACGCGCTGGTCCCGGCCGCCAAGGCGAAGCTGAGCGTACGGCTGGCGCCGGGCGACGACCCGAAGAAGGCGTACGCGGCGCTCATCGCGCACCTGGAGAAGCACGCCCCCTGGGGTGCGCAGGTGACGGTGACCTTCGAGCACGACGGCGCGCCCTGCGTCATCGACGCCACCGGACCGATGTTCGAGGCGGCGCGGGCGGCGTTCCGGGCTGCCTGGGACGGCACCGACCCGGTCGACATCGGCGTGGGTGGCTCCATCCCGTTCATCGCCACCTTCCAGGAGATGTTCCCCTCGGCGGCGATCCTGGTGACCGGCGTGGAGGACCCGCACGCCCGGGCGCACGGGCCCAACGAGAGCCTGCACCTGGGCGAGTTCGCCCGGGTCTGCGTGGCCGAGGCGCTGCTGCTGGCGAAGGTCGCCGAGGCGGGCGCGAACCGCACCTGAGGTGTCGAAACCGTAACTTCGGGGCCGATGTCGGAGTTTGCGGTGTGTCGGGCGACGGGGTGTTATAGCCTCTCGAACATGCGTACGAACGACGAGATGTCGCGGCTCCAGGCCGCCGTCAGTGCTCTGGGGGACGTCGACGTCTCCGCGTGGCCCGAGGACGCGCTCAAGGAACAGCTCGGCGAGCTCTCCGCCGTGCTGGTCACGCTCGACACGCTGCTCACCCGGGTCGCCGACGAGGTGCGCGCCCGCGGCCTCCGCATCGAGGAGCCCGTCTCGGCCTGAGCGGATCTTGGAGGGTTGACGTTCCTGAGGGACGCCAACTCTCCAAGATCGCTCGGGAAACGCCCCGGTGTCGGGGGTGGCTGGCAGGATGAGGGGCGTGCGGTTCCTTGAGCTGGCGGCCACGTCGGCGGCGGTGGGCGCCACCAGCGGCCGGCGGGCCAAGGTGGAGCTGCTGGCCGCCGCGCTGCGCGCGCTCGACCCCGCCGAGATTCCGGCGGGCGCCGGCTACCTCGCCGGCGAGCTGCGGCAACGGCAGACCGGGGTGGGCTGGGCGAGCCTGCGTGACCTGCCGCCGCCGGCCGCCGAGCCGAGCCTGACCGTGGGCGGCGTCGACGCGGCGATCGAGGAGATCGCGGCGGTCGGCGGCGCCGGCTCGCAGGCCCGCCGGCGGGAGCTGCTCGGCCGGCTCTTCGCCGCGGCCACCGTCGACGAGCAGCGGCTGCTGGCCGGCCTGTTCCGCGGCGAGCTGCGCCAGGGCGCCCAGGCCGGCCTGCTCACCGAGGCGGTGGCCCGGGCCGCCGACGTGCCCGTCGCGGCCGTGCGGCGGGCCCTGCTGCTCGCCGGTGACCTGCGGGCGGTGGCGGTCGCGGCGCTCACCGGCGGGGCCGCCGCGCTGGCCGGGTTCGGGCTCCAGGTGGGCCGCCCGCTCGCCCCGATGCTGGCGCAGAGCGCGCCCTCGGTCGACGAGGCGCTCACCGCCACCGGCACCCCGGCGGTGGTGGACGTCAAGCTCGACGGCATCCGCATCCAGGTGCACCGGTCCGGCCAGGACATCGCGGTCTTCACCCGCAGCCTCGACGAGATCACCGGCCGGCTCCCCGAGGTGGTGGCCGCCGTCCGCGCGCTGCCCGCCCGGGAGCTGGTGCTCGACGGCGAGGCGATCGGGCTGGACGCCGAGGGGCGCCCGCTGCCCTTCCAGGAGACCTCCAGCCGGGCGGCCCGGCGCACCACCCCCAGCACCACCGGGCGCACCCCGGTGTCGCCGGCCGTGCTCGCCGCGGCCGAGCGCACCGGTGCGACGGTGCTGACGCCCTACTTCTTCGACCTGCTGCACCTGGACGGCGCGGACCTGATCGACCTGCCCGGCCGGGAGCGGTGGGCCGCGCTGGCCGGCGCGGTCGACCCCACCCTGCTGGTCGGCCGGGTCGAGGTGGACGACCCCGAGCAGGCCGGCGCCGCCTTCGCGGCCGCGATCGACGCCGGCCAGGAGGGGGTGGTGGTCAAGGATCCGGCCGCGCCCTACGACGCCGGCCGGCGCGGCACGGCCTGGGTCAAGGTCAAGCCCCGGCACACCCTCGACCTGGTGGTGCTGGCGGTCGAGTGGGGCAGTGGCCGGCGGCAGGGCTGGCTCTCCAACCTGCACCTGGGCGCCCGCGATCCGCGCACCGGTGAGTTCGTCATGCTCGGCAAGACGTTCAAGGGGCTCACCGACGAGCTGCTGCGCTGGCAGACCGAGCGCTTCCTCGCGCTGGCCGTGGAGAAGGGCGACTGGGTGGTCCGGGTCCGGCCGGAACAGGTGGTCGAGATCGCCTTCGACGGGGTGCAGGCGAGCAGCCGCTACCCGGGCGGGATGGCGCTGCGCTTCGCCCGGGTGGTGCGCTACCGGGACGACAAGACCGCCGCCGAGGCGGACACCATCGACGCGGTCCGGGCCATCCACGCCGGTCGGGTCACCGGCTGACCCGGCGGGCCGCCCGAGGCCGACTCAGGCCCGGTCCGGGCACCCGCGCGGGTCAGGCGGAGGCCGGCTCGGCGGCCCGGTCGACCGGCCTGCCCGGCCCGTCCAGCCCGGCCCGCCGCCGCGCCTCCCGGCGGGCGACCCAGCCGTAGCCGACCAGGCTCATCGCGGCGAAGAGCCACCACTGCACCACGTAGCCGAAGTTCTGCCAGTTGTTGGTGTGCCCGATGGGCACCGCCTGGAAGGCCGGGTCGGCGGCCGGCGTCTGCTGGTCGAGCAGCACGTAGCCGCCGGACACCGGGTAGGGCAGCTGCTTCGCCAGGCGCGGGATGCTGATCCGCCGCGCCTCCAGCTTGCCGTCGCGCCGGTCGACCGCGCCGCCGCCGCTCTCGCTGGACACCAGCCGGCCGGAGACCGTCACCTCGCCGGTCGGCGCCGCCGGCACCGTCGGCTGGACGGTGGCGTTACCGCCGGGGACGGGCGGGATCCAGCCCCGGTCGACCAGCACCGCACTGCCGTCCGCGAGGACCAGCGGGGTGAGCACCTCGAAGCCGACCTTGTTGTCGACGGTCCGGCCGCGGATCAGGACGACGTTCGCGCTGTCGTACCGGCCGGTGGCGGTGACCCTGGTCCAGGTGAGCCGGTCGGCCGGGGCGGCGCCGGTGGTGCCGGGGCCGCCGCTCGGGGCCGGCAGGGCGTCGCGCAGGGGCACGGGCGTCATGGTGGCGCCGGCGTCGATCCGCTCGTTGATCGCCGTGCGGCCCCGGTAGCGGTCCAGCTGCCAGTTGCCGAGGAGCACCATCACCGCGGCGGCGACCAGGGTCAGCGCGAGAGCGCCGAGCCAGCGCGGGGTCAGCAGGAACCGGTACACGTTGGCCAAGGCTACCCGTATGAGCGGCGCCACTGGCCCGCACCGGGCCGGACCGGGCGGTCGCCGGCCGCCGCGCGTCGGTCCGGGCGGGTATGGTCACGCGGGCGGAAACCACCCCCCGGGACCAGGAGTCGATGATGACCGTCGTGCCGCGCGTCGTGCTGAGCGCGCCCTCCTCGGGCCACGGCACCGGTGCCCTCTCGCTCGGCGTGCTCGCGGCCCTCGCCGACCGCGGGCTCGACGTGGCCGGGTTCAAGATCGGGCCGGACCAGGTGGACGCGGCGTACCTGGGGCTGGCCGCCGGGCGTCCCGGACGCAACCTGGACCCCCGGCTGGTCGGCCCGGAGCGGGTCGCCCCGCTCTTCGCGCACGGCGCGGCCGGGGCCGGGTTCGCGCTGGTCCAGGGCACCATGGGGCTCTACGACTCGATCGCCGGTCGGCCGGAGACCGAGTCCACCGCGGCCGTCGCGACCGCTCTGCGCAGCCCGGTGGTGCTGGTGGTGGACGTGGCCGCGATGGGCCAGTCGGTGGCCGCCCTCGTGCACGGCTTCCGGGCGTACGACGAGCAGCTCTGGCTGGGCGGCGTGATCCTCAACCGGGTGGCCTCGCCCCGGCACGAGGCGATGCTGCGCGAGGCGCTCGACGACGTGGGGGTGCCGGTCTACGGCGCGCTGCGCCGGCACGAGCTGCCCCCGGTGCTGCCCGCCCGCCGGCACGGCCTGGTGCCGGTGGTCCAGCGCGACGCCGAGGCGCAGCGGGCGGTCCGCCGGCTCGGCGAGGCGGTCGCCGCCACGGTCGACCTCGACCGGCTGCTGGGGCTGGCCCGTTCCGCCCCGGAGCTGACCGCCACCCCGTGGTCACCGGAGCCGGCGGCGGGCGCGCCCGCCGGGGAACGGCCCGTGGTCGCGTTGGCCGGCGGTCCGGGCGGCAGCTACAGCCACCCGGAGACCGCCGAGCTGCTGCGTGCCGCCGGCGCCGAGGTGGTCACCGTCGACCCGCTGCGCGACGAGTCGCTGCCCGCCGGGACCCGCGCGCTTGTCGTCGGCGGCGGGCTCCCCGAGACGTACGCGGAGCAGCTCTCCGCCAACCGCCGGCTCTGCATCGCCGTGGCCGAGCTGGCCCGCGCCGGCCGCCCGGTGATCGCCGAGGGGGCCGGCCTGCTCTGGCTGGCCCGGGAGCTGGACGGCCTGCCGATGTGCGGGGTGCTCGACGCGGTCGGCGCCAGCCGGGACGGCCTGGTGGTCGGCTACCGGGAGGCGACCGCGGCCGGCGACAGCGTGGTGGCCCCGGCCGGCACCACGGTGGTGGGGCACAAGCAGCACGCCGCGGTGCTCACCCCGCGGGCCGGCGAGCGGGCGGCCTGGCGCTGGGCGGGCGGCGCCCCGGAGGGCTTCGTCTGGCGCGGCGTGCACGCCTCGCAGCTCGTGCCGCACTGGGCCGCGTACCCGGAGATCGCGGCCCGGCTGGTCGCGGCGGCCCTGGCCCCCGCGGAGGCTCCGGCGTGATCGGCCAGGTGGCGGTGCGCCGATTCCCGGCGCTGACCGTCTCCACCCCGCGCACCGAGGTACGCCGGCTCGTCGCGGCGGACGCCGAGGCGGTCGACGAGGTGTTCGCGGACCGGCAGACCCAGCGCTGGCTGCCGCTGGCCGACGCGGCGGGGCAGATCGACGGGCGGGCCTGGTGCACCGAGCTGGCCCGGCAGCGCCGGGACAGCGGCGACGGCGACCACTGGGCGGTGGTCCGCCGCGAGGACCGGCGGGTCGTCGGCTGCCTCTGGACCCGTCGCACCGACTGGGGCGCCCGGCTGACCGAGGTGTCCTACGCGATCGCCCCGCACGCCCGCGGCTACGGCCTGGCCGCCGAGGCGGTCGACGCGGTCGCCATCGCGCTGATCCTGGAGCACGGCTTCCAGCGCGTCGAGCTCCGCGTCGCCCCCGGCAACGTCGCCTCCCGCCGGGTGGCGGAGAAGGCCGGCTTCAGCTACGAGGGCCTCCTCCGCAACGCCGGCTTCGTCCACGGCGCCCGGGTAGACCTGGAGCTGTGGAGCTTCGTCTCCGCCGACCTCCGCTGACCCCCGCTGACCCCCGTCACCAAAAGTTGATCAAGAGGTTTGCGTCAGGAATCGAGGGATTCCGCGCGCAAACCTCTTGATCAACTGGCCCGGGCGCACCCCCGGGCGGTTCAGGGACCGTCAGCCGACTATCTGGTCGGATGGTGGGGTGAACTGGCGGGTGGGCTTGCCCTTGAGGGCGTCGCGCAGGGTCATTGCCACCGCGTCGACGGGCACCTGGGACAAGCCGTCACCCACCGCGTTGAACGGGTTGTCGGGGTCGGCGATGAAGCTCGCCGCGGCCAGTTCCGGGGTGTAGCCGGCGAACCAGGCGGACCGGGTGCTGTCGGTGGTACCCGTCTTGCCGGCGACCGGGCGGCCGACCGTGCCCCGCACGCTGTCCGCGGTCGACCAGCCGCCGCAGCTCCCCTTGGCCGGGGTGTCGCCGGTCGGGCAGCGGGCCGCGTCGGTGGCCGCCCGGGCCGCGTCGGCGCTGACCACCTGCCGGCAGCGCGGCTTGGCGACCTCCCGCTGCACCCCGCCCGGCGTGCGGTACGTGGCCGGCGTGCCGTCCCGGTTCATGATCGAGTTGACCGGGATCGCCTCGCAGTAGCGTCCGTCGGCGGCGATGGCCGCGTACGCGTTGGCCATCTCCAGCGGGGTGGCGTCGGAGACGCCCAGGGTGAACGCGCCCCACTTGTTCGCCTTGTCCGGCGCGGCGTGCTCGCGGTCCACGTCGGTACGCCAGCGCAGCCCGAGCTGCTCGGCCAGGCGCACTCCCTTCTCCGCGCCGATCTGCTCCTCCAGTTGCACGAAGAAGGTGTTCACCGACTTGCCGAAGCCGGACCACATGGTCTGCACGCCGGTCATCGCGCCGCTGGCGTTCGACGGCGCCCACCCGTCGTAGACCTTGGACTGGTAGCGGTACGGCGAGTTGATGGTGTCGGAGAGCTTCGTCCCTGCGTTGAGCGCGGCGAGCATCGTGAACATCTTGAACGTCGATCCGGCCTGGTACCCGGGGAGTGTGCCCCCGCCGAGCAACGGCGCGACCGTGTTCGGATAGTTCGCCTTGACGTTCGGGCCGGCCTCCGGGTTGGAACTGTTCGGGTTCTCGCTGAGGTCGAGCGAATAGGTCCGGTTCACCGCCATCGCCTTGATCCGTCCGGTGCCCGGTTCGGCGACCACGATGCCGTTGGCGAACGGGCTGCCCGTGCCGTCCTTCGCGCCCACGTTCTTCTCCGCCGCCGCCTGGATCTTCGGGTCGAGGGCGAGCACGATGCGATAACCGCCTCGGCGCAGCTTGTCCATCCGTTCCAGCCGGTTCTCCCCGAACGCGGGCTGCGCGCTCCACCAGTTCTTCAGGTAGTCGCAGGCGAAGCCCCAGGTGCGGAAGTCCTTGTTGATCGAGGCGCAGTCGTTCGGCGGGTAGGTCAGCCGCAGCTTGATCTGCTCGGCCTTGGCCGCGGCCGCGGCGTCCGGCGAGAGGTAGCCGAGGCGGGCCATGTTGTCGAGCACGTAGTTGCGCCGGCCGGTGGCGTCCTTCTGGTCGGAGGTGATCGGGTCGTACTCCGACGGGGACTTGACCAGGCCGGCGAGAGTGGCCGCCTCGACCGGGGTGAGGGTGGCCGGGGTCTTGGAGAAGAAGATCTGCGAGGCCGCGTAGATCCCGTACGCCCGGTGGCCGAAGTAGGCCGAGTTGAGGTAGCGCTCGAGGATCTGCTCCTTGCTGACGTGCTTCTCGATGTCCAGCGCCATGCGCATCTCCTTGACCTTGCGCAGGCTGGTCTGCTGGGTGGCCTCCTGGACCTCCTTCGGCGTCTTCGCGCTGTCCCGTAGGGCCATCCGGACGTACTGCATGGTGATCGTCGAGGCGCCCTGGGAGACGCCGCCGGACCGGGCGTTGGACACGAAGGCGCGGGCCACGCCCTTCGGGTCGACGCCGTGGTGCTGGTAGAAGCGGTTGTCCTCGGCGGCGACGATCGCCTGCTGGATGTTCGGCGACATGTCCTCGATCTTGGTGTACTGCCGGTACTCCTCGTAGAACATCGTCAGCACGGTCTTGCCGTCCGGCGCGTACAGGTACGAGGTCTCGGCGGGCAGCGCGGTCTTCAGGATGCTCGTCTTCTGCTCCACTGCGTGTGCGGTGGCCTTGGCGCCGATGCCGGTGACGGCGGCCAGCGGATAGGCCGCGGCGGCGACCACGATGCCGGCGATGAGCCCGGCGCGGAGGAGGGGCACGGCACGACCAGCGGAGGCAAGGGGTCGGTTGCTCACATGGTCAAGCTATGACATTTCCGATTCGGAAATGAGAAGAATTCATAAACGGGCGAGGGGTTCAGCAGTGGTGACGCGGCCCACGCCGGGATGCGCTGTCCCGGGCGGCGGCTTCCCGGCAGGATCGCGGACATGCGTGCTCAGCTGATCGGGACCGACGCTCCGGCGGGCGAGCCCGACCTCGGCCACCACGGGGACGCCGAGGCCACGCCCGGCCTGGTCGACCTGGCGGTCAACGTCCGCCGCGCCCCGATGCCGGACTGGCTGGCCGACCCGCTGGTCGCCGCCCTGGGCGCCCTGGCCGCGTACCCCGATCCGGGTCCGGCCCGGGCCGCCGTCGCCGCCCGGCACGGGCGTCCCCCGGAAGAGGTACTTCTCACGGCGGGCGCCGCCGAGGGCTTCGTGCTGATCGCCCGGGCGCTGCGCGACGCCCGCCGGCCGGTGGTGGTGCACCCGCAGTTCACCGAGCCGGAGGCCGCCCTGCGGGCGGCCGGCCACACCGTCGAGCGGGTGCTGCTCGACCCCGCCGACGACTTCCGCCTCGACCCGGCCCGGGTGCCGGCCGACGCGGACGTGGTGCTGCTCGGCAACCCCACCAACCCCACCTCGGCGCTGCACCCCGCCGAGGCGCTCGCCGCGCTGGCCCGCCCCGGCCGGGTGCTGGTGGTCGACGAGGCGTTCGCCGACACCACGGCGGCCCCGGGCGTCGAGGGTGAACCCGAGTCCCTCGCCGCCCGCCGCGACCTGCCCGGCCTCGTGGTGGTCCGCAGCCTCACCAAGACCTGGGGGCTGGCCGGGCTGCGGATCGGCTACCTGCTCGGCGAGCCGGGGCTGCTGGCCCGGTTCGCCGCCGCCCAGCCGCTCTGGGCGGTCTCCACCCCGGCGCTCGCCGCCGCCACCGCCTGCGCGTCCCCGGCCGCCGTCGCGGCCGAGCGCGCCATCGCCGCCGGGCTCGCCGCCGACCGCGACCACCTGGTGGCCCGCCTGTCCGGCCTGCCCGGGGTACGCGTCGCCGGCCGCCCCGCCAGCGCCTTCGTCCTCGTCCACCTGGCCGGCGCCGCCGCCGTCCGGGAGCGGCTGCGCGAGCGCGGCTGGGCGGTCCGCCGCGGCGACACCTTCCCCGGGCTGGGCCCGGACTGGCTGCGGATCGCGGTGCGCGATCCGGCGACGACCGACGCCTTCACCGACGTGCTGGCGGAGATCCTGGAGGCATGATGTTGGAGTCCACCGTGGCGGCGATCCGGCCGCTCGACGAGACCGCCATGGCGGCGGCCCGCGAACTCCAGGGCCGGCTCACCAAGCCCGCCGGCTCCCTCGGCGCCCTGGAGCCGCTCTCCCTACGCCTCGCCGGCCTGGCCGGGACCTGCCCTCCGCCGCTGCCCGAACCGGCCGCGGTGGCGATCTTCGCGGGCGACCACGGCGTGCACGCCCAGGGCGTCACCCCGTGGCCGCAGGAGGTCACCGCCCAGATGATCGCCAACTTCCTGGCCGGCGGCGCGGTGGTCAACGCGTTCGCCCGGCAGGCCGGCGCCACGGTCACCGTGGTGGACGTCGGCGTGGCCACCCCGCTCGCGGTCGGGCCGGCCACCGACCCGGCCGGTCCCCGCCTGGTCGCGGCGAACGTGCGGCCCGGCACCCGGGACCTGGCGGTGACCGCGGCGCTCACCCGCGACGAGGCCCGGGCGGCGGTCGAGACCGGCATCCGGGTCGCCGGGGAGTTGGTCGACGGCGGGGCCGGCATCCTGCTCACCGGGGACATGGGCATCGGCAACACCACCCCGGCGGCCGCGCTGATCGCCGCGTTCACCGGGGTCGACCCGGCGGCGGCGACCGGGCGCGGCACCGGGGTGGACGACGAGACGTACGCGCGCAAGGTCGGCGTGGTCCGTGCCGCGCTGGACCGGCACGCGCCCGACCCGGCCGACCCGCTGGGTGTGCTGGCCGCGGTCGGCGGCCTGGAGCACGCCGCGCTGGCCGGGCTGATCCTCGGCGCCGCCGCGCGCCGGGTGCCGGTGCTGCTGGACGGCGTCATCGCGGTCAGCGCCGCGCTCGCGGCCGCCGCGTTCGCACCGGACGCGGTCGGGGCCATGGTCGCCGGGCACCGCTCGGCCGAGCCCGGCGCCACGGCGGCGCTGCGGCACCTCGGCCTGGACCCGCTGATCGACCTCGGGCTGCGGCTCGGCGAGGGCACCGGCGCGCTGCTCGCGCTCCCCGTCGTCACCGGCGCGGTCCGGGTGCTGCACGAGGTCGCCACCTTCGACTCGGCGGGAGTGGCCGAGAAGTGAGCGGTCGCATCCTTCCGCCCAGCGTCTTCCGTCGCCGCGGGACGGCGGCGACGTGAGCGGCAACCCGTACCCGCTCGGGTTGCGGCTGGCCGGCCGGCGGGTGGTCGTGGTCGGCGGGGGAGCGGTGGCCACCCGGCGGGTGCCCGCGCTGCTCGACGCCGGCGCGGACATCCTGCTGGTGGCACCGGAGCTGACCCCGGCGCTGCGGGCGCACGTCGACGCCGGCCGGCTGCGCTGGGAGCCGCGCCGGTTCGCCCCCGACGACCTGGACGGCGCCTGGCTGGTCCAGGTGGCCGTCGACGACCGGCTGGCCGCCGCCGCGGTCAGCGCCGCCGCCGCCGAGCGGCGGATCTTCTGCGTCCGCGCCGACGACCGGGCCGCCGCCACCGCGTGGACCCCGGCGGTGACCCGGCACGGCCCGGTCACCGTGGCCGTGCTGGGTGGCGGCGATCCCCGCCGGGCCATGAGCGTCCGGGACGCGGTGCGTGAGCTGCTGGCCGCCCGCGCCGGGCAGCCGGCCGCGGAGCCTGGCGCGGCCCCTGCCGGCACGGGTGGCGGCGCCCAGCCGGGTCGTCCGGCCGTGCCGGCTGCCGGCGGGTCCGATGCCGCCGCGGTCGCGCCGCCGGTGGGCCGGGTGGCGCTGGTGGGCGCGGGACCGGGCGATCCCGAGCTGATCACGTTGCGGGGCTGGCGGCTGCTCACCGAGGCGGACGTGGTGGTCGCCGACCGGCTCGTCCCCGGGCTGCTCCTCGACGAGCTGCGCCCGGACGTCGAGCTGGTGGACGCCTCCAAGATCCCGTACGGGCCGTCGCGGGCCCAGGAGGAGATCAACCGGATCCTGGTCGACCGGGCCCGGGCCGGGAAGGTCGTGGTCCGCCTCAAGGGCGGCGACCCCTACGTCTTCGGCCGCGGCGGCGAGGAGCTGCTGGCCTGCGCCGAGGCGGGCGTCCCGGTGACCGTGGTGCCCGGGGTGACCAGCGCGATCTCGGTGCCCGCGGCGGCCGGGGTGCCGGTCACCCACCGGGCCGTGGCGCACGAGTTCACCGTGGTCTCCGGGCACGTCGCGCCCGACTCGCCGGCCTCGCTGGTCCGCTGGGAGTCCCTCGCCGGCCTGCGCGGCACCCTGGTGATCCTCATGGGCCTGAAGAACCTCGCGGCGATCAGCGCCACCCTCGTCGCGCACGGCAGGCCCGCGGGAACCCCGGCCGCGGTGATCCAGGAGGGCACGACCAGCGGGCAGCGGGCCCTCCGCTCGACCCTCGGCACGGTGGCCGCCGACGTGGCGGCCGCCGGCCTCCGCCCGCCCGCCATCGTCGTCGTCGGCGACGTGGTGGGCGCCCTCGACACCTGAGCAGCGAGCGGCCCGGGACCGGTTGGTCCCGGGCCGCCGCCGTGGCCGGGTCAGGTCACTGCTTGAGCATGTTGTCCAGCATCAGGGCGCAGCGGATCAGCCCGAGGTGGCTGTACGCCTGCGGGTGGTTGCCCAGCCCGCGCTCGGCGAGCGGGTCGTACTGCTCGGGGAGCAGCCCGGTCGGCCCGGCCGTGTCGATCATCTGGGTGAACAGCTCCTCCGCGTCGGTGCGCCGACCGGTGCGCAGGTACGCCTCGATCAGCCACGCCGTGCAGATGTGGAAGCCGCCCTCCCGGCCGGGCAGGCCGTCGTCCCAGTGGTACCGGTAGACGACCGGGCCGCTGCGCAGCTCCGCCTCGATCTTCAGCACCGTGGAGAGGAAGCGCGGGTCGTCCCCGGCGAGGAGCCCGGAGATGCCGATCCAGAGCGACGAGGCGTCCATCTCCTCGTAGCCGTAGGCGACGCTGTAGGCCTCCGCCTCCGGGTGCCAGCCGTGCTCCAGCACGTTGTCGGCGATCCGGTCGCGCAGCTCGACCCACTCCGGCCGGTCCTCGCCGCCGTGCTGCCGCACCACGTGCAGGGCCCGGTCGACGGTCATCCAGAGCATGACCTTGGAGAAGACGTGGTGCCGGGGCGGGAGGCGGGCCTCCCAGATGCCGTGGTCGGGCTCGTGCCAGCGGCGGCGGACCGCCTCGACCATGTTCTCCAGCACCCGCCACTCGTCGTCCCGGACCGAGCCCCGGGCGTCGGCCACCGCGGCGATCAGGTCGGCGACCGGGCCGAAGACGTCGAGCTGGAGCTGGTGGTTGGCGAGGTTGCCGACCCGGACCGGCCGGGAGCCGGCGTACCCGGGCAGGGTGTCGATGACCGCCTCGGCGCCCAGCTCGTAGCCGTCCACCGTGTAGAGCGGGTGCAGCCGCTCCGGGTGCCCGCCGGTGCGGTCGATGACCCCGTCCACCCAGCGCAGCAGGCCCTCCGCCTCCTCGGTGGAGCCGAGGTCGACAAGCGCGCGGGCGCTCATCGCCGCGTCCCGCAGCCAGCAGTAGCGGTAGTCCCAGTTCCGGACGCCGCCCAGTTCCTCGGGGAGCGAGGTGGTCGCCGCCGCGAGGATCGAGCCGGTCGGCTCGTGGCAGAGCCCGCGCAGGGTGAGCGCGCTGCGGGCGACCAGGTCCCGGGCTGTGGCGGGGAGCCGCAGCGACGCCACCCAGTCCTTCCAGGGCTGCTCGGCGGCGGCCTGCCGCTCGTGTAGCGGCGCCTCGTGGTGCTCCAGGCTGTGGGTGCCGAAGCGCAGCTCCAGCACGACCTGGCCGCCGGCGGCGCGCAGGTCGACGATCGCCTTGGCGGTCTCGTTCACCCCGTCGCTGGTGACGTCCCACTCGACGCCCGGGGAGTAGAGCGCCACCGGCTCGTTGGAGCCGAGCACCAGCACCCCGTCGTCCAGCGGCTGGAGCTGCACGGCGACCTGACCGAACTCGGGCCGCGGGGCGAACTCGATCCGGGCCCGGCCGGTGCCGCTGAGCACCCGGACCAGGGTGGAGTCGCCGGTCACGACCGCCTCGCCGTCCGGCGTGGTTTCGCGGGCCGGCAGGTCCAGCCAGTCGGTGACGGTCAGACCGGACCAGCGGGTCTCCACGGTCATGGTGTTGCTGCGGTACCGCTGGCCGAGCGGGATGCCGCCCCGCTCCGGGCCGATGGTGAAGTGCCCGGCCGGGCTGCCGCCGACCAGGTCGGCGAAGATCGCCGCCGAGTCCGGCTTCGGGTGGCACAGCCAGGTGATCTTGGCCTCGGGGGTGACCAGCGCGACCGTGCGGCCGTTGGCCAGCATCGAGTGCCGCTCGATCGGCACGGCCCGCTCGCCGAACAGCCAGTGCCGCCGGGTCTCCAGCAGCAGGCCCAGCGCCCGGGCCGCCTCGATCGGCTCGGCCACCCGCCAACCCGCCAGGGTGTCCCCGGGGCCGATCTTGATGCCGACGTCCGGCCCGTGCAGGTTGCCGAAGGCGTTCTCGTCGGTGACGTCGTCGCCGATGAACAGCACCGCGCTGGCCGCGAGCTGGGTCCGGAGCTGGTCGACAGCGGTGCCCTTGTGGGTCGCCACCACCGACAGCTCGATGACCTCCTTGCCCTGGGTGACGGTGACGTCCTCCCAGGTGGCGGGGCCGCTGCGAACCGCATCGATGGCCGCGGCCGCGACCTGCGGGTCGACCCCGCGGGTGTGCACGGCGACGCTGGCCGGCTTGCGTTCCAGGCGTACGCCCGGGTGGGCCGCGGCGATCTCGCGCAGCTCGTTGCGGAGCCGGGTGCGGACCGCGATCAGCTCCGGGGTGAGCCGCTCGACGAAGCCGATGTCGAACTCCGAGCCGTGGCTGCCGACCAGGTGCACCTCGCTCGGCAGCCGGGAGAGGGTGGCCAGGTCCCGCAGGGCGCGGCCGGAGACCACGGCGACACTCGTCTGCGGCAGGGACGCGAGGGCGCGGACCGCGGCCACCGACTCGGGCAGCGGCACGGCCCTGCTCGGGTCCTCGACGATCGGCGCGAGCGTGCCGTCGTAGTCGCAGGCGACCAGGAGCTGGGGGACCCGGGCGATCCGGCCGATCGCGGCGCGCAGCTCGGGATCCATCACCCCGCCGTGAGCAGTGGTGGGGGCAGGGGAGTTCACGCAGCCTCCGTATCGGGCACGCCCAGCTCGGTCAGGAAGGACTTGGCCCAGTGGCCCACGTCGTGGCTGCGCAGGTGGCGTTGCATTATCCGCATCCGGCGCCGGGCCTCGGGTTTCTCGACGTGCACGGCACGCAGCAGCGCGTCCTTGACCGCGTCGGGGTCGTGCGGGTTGCACAGGAAGGCCTGGCGCAGCTCGGTGGCGGCGCCGGCGAACTCACTGAGCACGAGCGCGCCGCCCTGGTCGGCGCGCGATGCGACGTACTCCTTGGCCACCAGATTCATTCCGTCTCGCAGCGGGGTCACCATCATCACGTCTGCCGCGACGTACATCGCGGCCAGTTCGGAGCGACTGTACGACTGATGCAGATAATGCACCGCCGGCACGCCGACCCTCCCGAATTCGCCATTAATCCGGCCAACTTCGCGTTCCACCTTCACCCGGAGTGCCTGGTAGTGCTCCACGCGCTCGCGGCTCGGCGTGGCGACCTGCACCATGACCGCGTCGGGGACTGTCAGCTTTCCGTCAGCGAGGAGTTCACGGAAGGCCTTCAGCCGGAGTTCGATGCCCTTGGTGTAGTCGAGCCGGTCGACGCCCAGGATGATCGTCTTCGGGTTGCCCAGCTCCTCGCGGATCTGCTTGGCCCGGGCCTGGATCGCCGGATCCTCGGCCAGCCGCTCCATCTCCCGGGTGTCGATCGAGATGGGGAAGGCGCCGGCCTTCACCTGCCGGCCGTCGACCTGGATCATCTGCCCCTCGTAGCGGAGGCCGAGCAGGTGCCGGGCCAGCCGGACGAAGTTCTGCGCCGCCAGCCGCTGCTGGAAGCCGACCAGGTCGGCGCCGAGCAGGCCGCGCAGGATCTCGGTGCGGAACGGCATCTGCATGAACAGCTCGATCGGCGGGAACGGGATGTGCAGGAAGAACCCGATCCGCAGGTCCGGCCGCAGCTCGCGCAGCATCGCCGGGACGAGCTGGAGCTGGTAGTCCTGCACCCACACCGTGGCGCCCTCGGCCGCGACGTCCGCCGCCGCCTCCGCGAACCGGGCGTTCACCAGGCGGTACGCCTCGCGCCAGCGCCGCTTGTAGGCCGGGGTCTCGACCGCGTCGTGGTAGAGCGGCCAGATCGTCGCGTTCGACTGCCCCTCGTAGTAGCGCTCCAGCTCCTCGGCGCTCAGCGGCACCGGGTGCAGCCGGATCCCCTCCAGGTCGAAGGGCTCGGGGGCGGCGCCCGTTCCGCCGGCCCAGCCCACCCAGGTGCCCTGGTGCTCGGCGAGCACCGGGTGCAGTGCGGTCACCAGGCCGCCCGGGCTGCGTCGCCACTGCCGCCCTTCGGGTGTGCTCACCTCGTCGACCGGCAGTCGGTTCGCCACAACGACAAAGGAGCTACGGACGGTCACGATCGGCCACCTCCGGGTGCTGACGGGTCCACCGCGATGAGCGTACTGAGCGTAGCTGCGGCCTCTGTTGCCCCGTGCCGGAGTTCCCTACCCGTCCCACGGCGGTCGAACCTCCTTCGTGATCTTGTAGACAGTCGGGCCCGCCACGCGCGCCGGGGGCGGGGCGATGTGGGCGGAGCGGGGCGTACCTGTCAGGATTGAGGATGGCGTGCGCGCGGCCGGCCCGGCCGGCGGCGGGCGGACCTCGCAGCCCGCGCCCGCGCCCGCAAGCTCGCGATCGCAACCGACGGAGGTAGCCCGCACCGTGGCCCAGTTCATCTACGTCCTGGAAAAGGCGCGCAAGGCGCACGGCGACAAGGTCGTGCTCGACAACGTGACGCTGAACTTCCTCCCGGGGGCCAAGATCGGTGTGGTCGGCCCGAACGGCGCCGGTAAGTCCAGCCTCCTCAAGATCATGGCAGGTTGGGACCAGCCGAGCAACGGCGAGGCCCGGCTCATGCCCGGCTACACCGTCGGCATGCTCGCCCAGGAGCCGCCGCTCAACGACACCAAGACCGTCCTCGGCAACATCGAGGAGGCGGTCGCCGAGACCAAGGCCAAGCTGGAGCGGTTCAACAAGATCGCCGAGCAGATGGCGACCGACTACTCCGACGAGCTGATGGAGGAGATGGGCAAGCTCCAGGAGGAGCTGGACCACGCCGACGCGTGGGACATCGACTCCAAGCTCGAGCTGGCCATGGACGCGCTGCGCTGCCCGGCGCCGGACGCCGACGTGACCCAGCTCTCCGGCGGTGAGCGCCGCCGGGTGGCGCTGTGCAAGCTGCTGCTGGAGGCGCCCGACCTGCTGCTGCTCGACGAGCCCACCAACCACCTGGACGCCGAGAGCGTGCAGTGGCTGGAGCAGCACCTGGCCAAGTACGCGGGCACCGTCATCGCGATCACCCACGACCGGTACTTCCTCGACAACGTGGCCGGCTGGATCCTGGAGCTGGACCGCGGCCGGGCGATCGGCTACGAGGGCAACTACTCCACCTACCTGGAGAAGAAGGCCGCCCGGATGGCGGTCGAGGGGCGCCGCGACGCCAAGATGAAGAAGCGCCTCGACGAGGAGCTGGAGTGGGTCCGCTCCAACGCGAAGGCCCGGCAGACCAAGTCCAAGGCCCGGCTCGACCGGTACGAGGAGATGGCCACCGCGGCGGAGCAGACCCGCAAGCTGGACTTCGAGGAGATCCAGATCCCGCCGGGCCCGCGCCTGGGCAACACGGTGATCGAGGTCAACCACCTCGTGAAGGCGTTCGGCGACCGGGTGCTGATCGACGACCTGAGCTTCTCGCTGCCGCGTAACGGCATCGTCGGCGTGATCGGCCCGAACGGCGTCGGCAAGACCACCCTGTTCAAGACCATCGTGGGCCTGGAGGAGCCGACCGACGGCTCGGTGAAGGTCGGCGACACCGTCTCGCTGTCGTACGTCGACCAGAGCCGGGCCGGCCTGGCGGGGGACAAGACGGTCTGGGAGACGGTCTCGGACGGGCTGGACCACCTCCTGGTGGGCAAGGTCGAGATGCCGTCGCGGGCGTACATCGCCGCGTTCGGCTTCAAGGGGCCGGACCAGCAGAAGCCGACCAAGGTGCTCTCCGGTGGCGAGCGGAACCGGCTCAACCTGGCGCTGACCCTCAAGATCGGCGGCAACGTGATCCTGCTCGACGAGCCGACCAACGACCTCGACGTCGAGACTCTCGGCAGCCTGGAGAACGCGCTGCTGGAGTTCCCCGGCTGCGCCGTGGTCATCTCCCACGACCGGATGTTCCTCGACCGGGTCGCCACGCACATCCTGGCCTGGGAGGGCGACGACCAGAACCCGGCCCGGTGGTTCTGGTTCGAGGGCAACTTCGAGGCGTACGAGAAGAACAAGATCGACCGTCTCGGCGCGGAGGCCGCCCGGCCGCACCGGGTGACGTACCGCAAGCTCACCCGTGACTGACAAGTTCGTCTACGACTGCACGCTGCGCTGGTCCGACCTGGACGCGTACGGCCACGTCAACAACGCCCGCTTCCTCACCCTCTACGAGGAGGCGCGGGTGGCGATGATGTTCGCCGGCGGCCGGGCATGGGGAGTGGACTCGTTCGCCGACGGGGTGGTCATCCGCCGGCACGAGGTCGACTACCTGCGCCCCGTCGACTACGCGCTGGGCCGGGCCAGCGCGGAGGCGGCCCCGACGGTCCGGATCGAGCTCTGGGTCGAGGAGATCAAGGCGGGCTCGTTCACCGTCGCCTACGAGCTCTACGACCGGGACGTGCTGGCCAGCCGGGCCCGCTCGGTGCTGGTCCCGTTCGACCTGGCCGCGCAGCGGCCCCGCCGGATCTCCGCCGACGAGCGGGCCTTCCTGCTCCGGTACGCGCCCGGGCTGCCGGCATGACCACGCCGACCGCCGGGCACGGGCTGGACGGGGTGGCCGACGCGGGCGCCTTCCTGGCCCGCCTGATCCGGCTGGACCCGGCCACCCTGGTCCGGCTCCGGCCGGTGCCGGGGGCCGGGCGTACCGCCCTCTGGGCCCGGCTGCCGTGGGACGTGCTCGTGGTCCGGACCGTTTCCGGCACGGCGCCGGGCGACGTCACGGTCGCCGCGGGGGAGTTGCTGGCGGAGCTGTCGGCCGGCGGCGCCGCGCTGCCCCGGCGCCGGGACGACGGGTGGCGCTGGCCGCTGCCGCCGGCGGCCAGCCGCGCGGTGGAGGCGCTGCCCGCCGGGGAGGTCCGCCGGATCGCCGCCGCGGCGGCCGGGACGCTCCGCGAGGCGGCCACCCACGGCGTCGCGGGCCGCGCCGTGGGCCAGCGGGCGCTGCGGGACGCGCTGCTGGACCACGTCGCGGTGGTGGTGATCCCGGACGACGCGCCGGACGCCCCGGTGGAGGTGCCGCAGCGGCTGGTGCAGGGGCTGGTCCGGATGGACTTTGTCGGCACCGGCGACGTTCAGGTACGCGTCGCCGGCCGTTGGGTCGGGCTCGTCGGACCGTACGGAGCGGCCTGGTCGCGGAAGGTCGCCGACCTTGCCCTGACGCCCATCCGAGTTCATCCGAACGGATGACCCCGAGTCGTTCTTCCGGTTTGGGGCAGCCGTTGGGGGGATGCCTCATCCCGGCTGTCCGGGTACCGTCCATCCTCGGATCCAACGCACCGTAGGCGATTGGATCCGCTGGGGAGTGAGGTGCGCGAGCGATGCCGTGGTGGTCATGGCGCCCAGGTCCCGCCGGTGGCGGCGATCCGGAAACTCGAAGCGGGATCACAGTGGATGACACCGTCCGGGTCGGACCACCGACCCCCCGTCAGCCGGGGGACGACGCGGCGGCCGCCGAGCGGCCCGTGATCGCCGACATGCCGGCAACCGTTGCCCCGGTCACCCTCCGCCGGGTCTGCGACGCCCTCGACCTGCTCGACGTGCGTTACCTGGCCGACGGCGACGGGAACCTGCTGGCCATGTGGGAGCGGCACGCGGTGCTGGTCACCCTGGAGGGCCCCGAGGACGAGATCCTGGTGATGCGGGCCCGGCCGCACGCGACCGTCCCGCCGGACTGGGCCGACCGCGCCTACCGGGTGGTCAACGAGTGGAACCACACCCGGCGGTTCTGCAAGGCGTACATCGGCGACCCGACCGAGCGCGGCCAGCTGCCCATCTACGCCGAACTCCAGGTCCCGCTCGGCGCCGGCACCCATGACGCGCTGCTGGTCGAGATGCTCGACTGCGGCGCCGCGGTGGCCACCACCTTCGTCGACTGGCTGCACGACGAGGGCGCCCTGCTCTGACGGCTCCGGGGCGGCGGCCGGCGTCCCGCCGGCCGCCCCCGTCAGCCCTCGGCCGCCGGGTCCTCCATCACGTTCACCATGAAGTACGCGGCCCGCTCCAGGTAGTCCCAGAGCGCGGCGGCGAGCTGCGGCGGCAGGTCCAGCCGGTCCACCGCCCGGCGCATGTGGTGCAGCCAGGCGTCCCGCTCGACCGCGCCGATCCGGAACGGCGCGTGCCGCATCCGCAGCCGCGGGTGGCCGCGCTGCTCGGAGTAGGTGTGCGGGCCACCCCAGTACTGCATGAGGAAGAGGGTCAGCCGGTCCGCCGCGGGGGCGAGGTCCTCCTCCGGGTACATCGGCCGCAGCAGCGGGTCGGTGGCGACACCGGCGTAGAACTCGTCCACCAGCTTGCGGAAGGTGGGTTCGCCGCCGATCGCCTCGAAGAGGGTCATCGACTCGCCTGGGGAAGTCACGCCACCCATCCTGCCAGGTGCCATTACGCGGCGGCTCGTGCCCACCGCCCGCGCGGGAGTCAGGTCACCGCGTGCCGGCGCCGGCTGCGCTCGCCGGACCGGTCGCCCACGGCCGCACCGCGGCCCGTGGTGTGCGCGCCGCGCCCCGCCGGGACGGCCGACGCGAGGGACTCCGCCCGGGCGGCCTCGACGGCCGCCTCGATCGTCGTCGGTCGCGGCCAGGTGAGCGCCGCGAGAACCATCAGCAGCACGCCGACGGCGCTCCACGCACCGACCACCGAGGGGATGCTGAACCGCTCGGCGAGCGCCCCGGTGCCCAGCACGGCGGCGCCCTGGATGATCTGGGTCCCGCTGGCCATCACGCCGAACGCCCGGGCCCGGTAGCCGTCCGGCAGCACCTGGACGAAGAGGCCGTTGGCGACCGGGATGAGCCCGGCCACCGCGAAGCCGCACGCGGCGGCGAGGAGCGCCACCACGACCGGCGGCGGGTCGAGCAGCGCCGGGACGAGCACCGCCGGGGCGATCACCGCCAGCGGGCGCATCAGCGCCAGCCGGCGGGTCGGGGCGACGAACCGCCCGACGACCAGCCCGCCGAGGACGTACCCGACCGGGTTGGCGGCCATGATGATCGCCTGGGCGGTGCCGGTGTCCATGCCGTCCCCGGTCCGCTCCGCGGCCCAGGCCGCGGCGAGCCCCTCGGGGACGATCGAGAAGACCATCGCGCTGAACACCAGCACGGCGATGGCGCGCAGCACCGGCCGGCCGAAGACGAGCCGGAACCCCTCGGCGGTCTCGCGGAGCAGGTGGCTGCGGTGCGCCTCGGTCATGGCGGGCGGCCGGTTGCGCAGGCCGAAGCGGACCAGCGCGGCGGAGAGGCCGAAGGTGGCCGCGTTGATCAGCAGCGCGGCGGTCGGGCTGACCGCGGCCACCGCCGCCCCGAGCAGGTAGCCGAGCACCTGCGCGGCCTGCCCGGTGCTCGCGGAGACCGACAGGCCGAGCACCAGCCGGTCGCCGCCGAGGATCTGTGGCATCAGCGCGGACCGGGCGGCCTGGCTCGGGGGGTTGGCCAGCGTGGCCGCGAAGATCAGGGCGAGGATCGCCCACGGCGGCATCCCGGGCAGGGCGACCAGCACCATGAGCGCCATCCGGACCAGGTCGCAGGCCACCATGACCTGCCGGTACCGGTAGCGCTCGGCGAGCGCGGAGAGCAGCGGGCCGCCCACCAGCCAGGGCAGGTAGCTGGCCGCGAACGCGGCGGCGGAGAGCGCCACCGAGTCGGTCTGCCGGTAGACCAGAACGGTGACCGCGGCCTTCGCGACGTAGTCACCGACCCAGGACAGAGCGCTTGCCGTGAAGAGAACGCGGAACTCCGCGAGGCTGAACAGGTCGCGGAAGGTGGCCGGGCCCTCCTGGGCGGGTCGCTCGTCGGACACCGTCGCCTCCATCGTTCCCGGGTCGACCACTCGTGATGGCCTGACCTGGAACCGTCGTCAGATCTACGGATCAGCGAGGACACGAGCACGCTCCCTTGGGGAGCGTGTTCACCGGATTCTGCCCGATCGTCTGACAACTGGCTAGGGTGAACGGATTGATCGTCGCATCTCCGACTGAACGAACGGACGATACCCGAGGGGCCGTGCGGTGCGCGACCCCCCGAAAATCGTCCGCCCCCCGGGACCGACCGGCCGCCCGCTCAGGTGGCTCCGCCGGTGCCCGTCTCGCCCGCGGCGGGGGCGCGGGGCGGCAGCCCGGGATAGAGCCGGGCCGCCGCGATCCGCGCGGTGATGCCCGAGTTCTCCAGCGCCTCGGCGAGCCGGCGGCGCAGCTCGCGGCCCACCGCGAACTGCCCGTCGGCGGTGGTCTTGACCACGGTGCGGATCACCGCGCCGTCGACCGTCATCTGCTCGACGCCGAGCACCTCCGGCTCCTCGACGATCTGCGGCGCCAGCTCCGGGTCCAGCGCGACCGAGGCGGCCGCCGTCCGCAGCACCGCGGTGGCCTCCTCGGTGCCGGCGAAGCCGATCGGCAGGTCGACCACGACCAGGGCCCAGCCCTGGCTCTTGTTGCCGACCCGGATGATCTCGCCGTTGCGGATGTACCAGAGCACGCCCCGGCCGTCCCGGACCGTGGTGACCCGCAGGCCAACCGCCTCCACCACCCCGGTCGCCTCGCCCAGGTCGACGGTGTCGCCGACGCCGTACTGGTCCTCGATCAGCATGAACAGGCCGGCGATCAGGTCCTTGACCAGGCTCTGCGCGCCGAAGCCGAGGGCCACCCCGGCGATGCCGGCGCTGGCCAGCAGCGGGGCCAGGTCGAAGCTGAACTCCTTGAGCACCATGAGCAGGGCGATGCCGAAGATGAACGCGGTGACCATGCTGCGCAGCACCGAGCCGATCGCCTCGGCGCGCTGCCGCCGCCGCTCCGGCACGAACTGCTCCGGATCGAGCGTGGCGCTGGGGATCCGCTCCCGCAGAGGGCGGAGCATGGTCGGCACCGCGCCCTCGGTGGTGGTCCGGACCAGCCGGTTGATGGTCCGGTGCAGCGCCCAGCGGGCGGCCACGGCGAGCAGCAGGATCAGCACGATCCGCAGCGGCTTCAGGACGATCCAGTAGCTGCCCTCGGCGAACCAGGCCGAGCCGGTGATGTCGTAGACGTTCTTGCACCAGGTGTCGGTGCGGCAGTCGACGGACGGCGACGGGCTCGGCTCGACGGCGGACAGCGCGGAAAGCAGCAGGTTGGCGGGACTCACACTGCTTTCGTACCGCAAGGCCGTCGGGCGCCGGCTGGCGACCCGCCCGGCTCCCGCCGACAGGGCGGCCGGCCGATCTTCGCGGGCGGAACCGGTCATCGTGGCACGGGCCGGGAAAGCTTCATGAGGGTACCCCGGATTAGTGCGTGCAATCCGGGGCGCGATCAGGGACTATTGGCGCAACGGACGTCGGTGATCCGGCCGGCGTCGGTGTCGTTCCCCGCTGCCCGCGGGGCGTCCCGGCGCGGCTGCGGCAGGAGCGGCTGGACCGGGAGGGTGAGCGCGATGCCTGACATACGACCCACGGCGGGCTCCGGTGCACTCGTTCTCAACGCCACCTACGAGCCCCTGTGTGTCGTGTCGGTCCGTCGTGCCGCGATCCTCGTGCTCTCCGCCAAGGCCGTCTGCGTGGCCGACGGCGAGGGCATCCTGCACAGCGCGCGCAACGCGCTCCCGGTCCCCTCGGTCGTCCGGCTGACCCGCTACGTCCGGGTTCCCTACCGCACCCACGTGGGGCTCTCCCGCCGGGCGATCTTCGCCCGGGACGGCTGGCGCTGCGCCTACTGCCGCGGTCCGGCGGAGACCATCGACCACGTCTTCCCCCGCAGCCGGGGCGGCCGGCACGCCTGGGAGAACGTGGTCGCCGCCTGCGCCCGCTGCAACCACACCAAGGGCGACAAGACCCCGGCCGAGCTGGGCTGGCGGCTGCACAACCTCCCGGCGGCCCCGAAGGGCACGGCCTGGCGGGTGCTCGGCCACCGGGCGCCCGACCCGCGCTGGGCCGACTGGCTCGACCTGCGCGAGCCGGAGCCCGAGGCGGCCTGAGCGGCGCTCACCGCCGCGCCGTCACCAGCGAGGCGTAGACCACCACGTTGTCCGCGTACCCGGTCTCGCCGCCCACCCAGCGGCCGCCGCAGGTGATCAGTCGCAGGTTGGGGCGGCTGAAGTCGCCGTAGACCTCCTGCACCGGGAGCCGCTCCTTGCCGTACCGCTCGATCGAGGTCACCTCGAAGACGGCCACCGAGCGGTCCTCCCGGGTCACCTCGATCCGGTCGCCGTCGTCGAGGTCCTTGAGGTCGTGGAAGACGGCCGGGCCGGTGGTGGTGTCGACGTGCCCGACGATGACCGCCGGGCCGTACTGGCCGGGGGTGGGGCCCTGGTCGTACCAGCCGGCCTCGCCGGCCTTGCCGGCGTCCGGCACGGCGATGCTGCCGTCCGGGGCGATGCCGACCCGGTGCACGGGCGCCCGCAGGTCGATCTTGTTGATCGTGAGGTCCGTCGGCGGGCTGCCGGCCAGCACCGGGAACTTCTTCGGCGGCGGGCGCAGGCCCGCGGTGAGCCGCTCCGGCAGCACGCTGACGCCGGTCACCCGTTCCACCCCGAGCATGGCCACGATCAGCGCCATCAGCGCGGCGACCACCAGCACCGGCGCGCCGGGGCCGCGCTGGACGGCGTACCGCCAGCGGCCGGCGGCCGGGGCGGGCCGCGCCGGTGGCACCGGGCGGGCCTGCGGGTCGGCCGTGGTGACGCTGGCCGA